>JBGSWT010000927.1:0-3900 GCA_041751815.1 Pseudonocardiaceae bacterium | reverse complement strand
CCGAGCACCCCGACCGCCCCCTGTACCTGTCCAACCTCGGGATCGCGCTGCGTGCCCGGTACGAGCGCACCGGTCAGCAGACCGACCTGGAACAGGCCATCACCGCCGGTCGCAACGCGGTGGCCGCCACCCCAGCCGACCACCCCAACCGCCCCCAGTACCTGTCCAACCTCGGGATCGCGCTGCGTGCCCGGTACGAGCGCACCGATCAGCAGGCTGACCTGGAACAGGCCACCACCGCGTTCAGGGACGCGGTGACCGCCACCCCACCCGAGCACCCCAACCATGCCCTGTACCTGTCCAACCTCGGAACAGCGCTGCGTGCCCGGTACGAGCACACCGATCAGCAGGCTGACCTAGAACAGGCCATCACCGCCGGTCGCAACGCGGTGACCGCCACCCCAGCCGACCACCCCAACCACGCCCAGTACCTGTCCAACCTCGGGATCGCGCTGCGTGCCCGGTACGAGCGCACAGGTCAGCAGGCTGACCTGGAACAGGCCATCAATGCCGGCCGCAACGCGGTGGCCGCAACCCCGCCCGATCACCCCAACCGGCCCGCGCGCCTGTCCAACCTCGGGATCGCGCTGCGTGCCCGGTACGAGCGCACCGATCAGCAGGCTGACCTAGAACAGGCCACCCCACCTGACCACCCCAACCATGCGCGCTCGTCCCATGTCGCGAAACCCCTGGATATGAGTCAGGAGTCGCTGAGACTCCCCGACGAGGTAGCGGACACCGTCGAGGCCGAGGGCGTCGGTACGTACTATGACGACAACTGGGGCGGGATCACCCTCGCAGACGCTGAACACGCCGCGCAGCGCGACGCCGAGCAAGCGTTGGATTTGGGCCGGAGATCAGCGGGCAACCCACTCAATAACATTGCTGGGACGCGCTGCGTGCATCGGTCGCCGTGGCGCGCCTTCCTTGATGGAGTTGGCAGTGTTTTCGACGTTATTGGCATCACCAATGTATCGCAGCGTGGGAGTCGACCCTCGGCGTGGGAACATCTTGAGCAGCGTCTCGCTGAGAAATACGCGCGGCTCGAACGAGACGGTATTCCAGACGTGAGCAATTCGAGAGAGAATCTGTCGCCGGGCAACTCGAATGACGGAAGGGCTGCCAGGTGACCAGAGAAGAGCGAACCACGGCCGAGAGCCAGACTCTGCCCGGCGTGAGGCTACCAACGCCAACTCAAGCCAAGCAGTGGGAAGAGCTCGGATCAGGAACCTTTGACCGCCTTATGGCCGAGATCGAGCTGGAAGAGAAACATAGGCGGCGCATGGAGCGGGCGGAATTGAATTCGCGAATATTCGGCCAGGTGTGCGCGTTCGGAACGGTGGTGGTGCTGGCGTTTCTTGCCGGATACTTTGTGTATCACGGTGCGGCGACGCAAGGTGCATCGATCATCATCACCGGGGCGGTGTCTATAGTGACAGTGTTTCTTACCAACCGACTGGCGCGCCGTCCCTGATCTGCTATGCTTGATTAAGATTAAGCGTCAAGCATTGTCGACTCTTCGTCTTTAAGCGGCTCTCGTCCTAAGCGTGGTGGGCCGGCGACGGGAACTGCGACTGGCACAGAGAGCAGCAACAACAACCGCAGCCTCGTCAGCTACCAACTCACCACCCTTACCGACTGCATCGTCGGAACCGACGTGCCTGCCTCGAATGCTGAGCCCGACGGTATTCGACGCCCTCCACTCCAGGCAGACGTCCACAGAACGATCACTGACCCACACCGCGGATGTCCGTCCTACGAGGCCAAACTCATCCTCCATCCGCGTCATCGGTTCCTAATCCGTGTTCCGCGAGTCGGCGGCGGAGTTGTTGGAGGGCACGGGCGCGCGTGGGTCCGATGCCGCCTGCGGGAATGCCTGCGGCGCGAGCGAGTTCGCTGTAGGCGCGGGGGTTGTCACTAAATAGAGCGCGCAGCAGGCTCCGGCGGTGCGGGGGGAGTTCGGCGACGAGGTCCCAGAGGGTGCGGGCGATGTCGGCGTCGATGGCGTGTTGTTCGGGGTTGGGGGCTGGGTCGGGGATGTTGTCTTCGGTGAGATGGGTGGGGGTGAGGGTTTCGCGGGTGCGGTCGCGTAGGATTTGCAGGCATTCGCGGCTGGCGGTGGTGGCGAGCCAGCCGCCGAGTTGCTCCGGGATGTGGATACGGTGGGCGTTTTCAGCGAGGCGTAGCCAAGTCATTTGGACGGCGTCGAGGGCGTCAGCGTCTTGGAGGCGGAACGAGCGAACCTTGGCGAAGACGAGGTCACTGTATCGCCGGATGATCTCTACCAAAGCCGCCGGTTCCCCGTCGCTGAGTCCCGACATCAGTTCCGGGAGACTTTTTTGTTCGGGGCTGTCAGCAGGCGGAAAGGGCGGAGAACCAGTCGACGGGCGAGGCAGGATTCCCCGTCGCTCAACGGCTTCCAGAAGACATAGCCTGGCTTGGTCCTCAGCGCTCTTGTCGATCCTGATCCATTGCCGGTCTGCTAATGGTCCATCGAGCGGACCGAACCCACTGATGATCACCGGGATTACGGGAAGACCTTCCATGCCCATAGCCAAATTCAGCTCGCCCTTGCCCCAGGAGGACTGCTCGTAGTTTCTGGACACGACGGCGATGACGCATGCAGCCCGAGTAATGCTGTCAGTGATATAGGAACGGATGTCCGAGCCGGGTCTGAGATCCCAAGAATCAATCATGACTTCGTGGCCGGCGTTGGCAAGCTGCCAGGCGATCCAGCTCGCCCAGGCAGCGTCGGCGCTTGCGTAGGAGATGAAGATGCCGCGGCCACCTCGTGTGGGAGGGCGATCTTGAGTTGCCCACCGCCATGCTGTTCCAGCATCCAGAGTGGTCGAAGACGTCAATTCGACCTCAGCGTCGATCGCGGTGTGACTGGGAAGTAACAGTGAGTTTGGAGACACATCGAGGACTCTGGCCAAGGCGACGAGGTCGTCGACATCGACGCGACGTTGGCCCTTCTCGATCTTGGACAGCGCTGACAGCAAGATAGGGCGGCCGACCCCTGTGAGCCTGGCTTCTAGTTCCCCGAGAGTGTAGCCACGAGTGCGTCGCAGCTCGTTGAGACGTCGGCCCACCCGAAGTCCCGTCGGCCCCACCTTGTCCACGCTTCACAGCTTACCACGTTTCTCGAAAATCGAGAATCACTCTCTATCTTGACGAAACAGCGAAAGCTTGGGAACCTGACATCGGATGAGAGTGGCGAGCCGTGGCAGAAATCCGAACGGCTCCCGCTGGCACGGGAGCCGTTCTCGTCCGAACCCGTTTGTAGCCGGAAGGACGTCGATGGTAGCTGTGAGGGATTCCGGGAGACCGATGGAAGGTCGCGACGGTCACGAGCGCCCGAACGACGACGACTTTTTGTTCTCCCTCCGCGTGTTGGTGATCATCGCGTTCGGCGTCGTCGCTGGCCTGATGGCGGGAGCCGCAGCAGGACTTACCGCTGGAATCAAGGTTAGTGCCGCCGAGGGTGTCACAGTCGGTGTAATCGTCGGCATCCTCACCGGGTTCGTAGCCGGGATGCTCACCTGCTTGACCGTTGCTAAGGGGCTCCACGCCCTAGTCGGCAAGAAACCCTGAACCGACGGAGCACAAGCCGGGCAAACTCTATACCGCTGTAGTTCCCTCCTTTGCAGAAGATCAGCGTGATGGATCCCTCGACTGCCCTGGCAGAGGTCCGGCGCTGCACGAGGGCAGCACAGAGCACGATGAGAGCGGTGCCGGACATCTCCGAGCGCTGGCTTATTGGCAGGGATTCCGGCAGGTATTGACACCGCAGCCCTCCATCTGCGGCCTTCCATCGGCCGTGAGGATTTTCTCTTCTCCGGTCAAGGCGGCCTTCGGCCGCTGCGCTCGCTCGCCGGGCCGGTCCGGTCCTCGCTGCGC
>JBGSWT010000926.1:0-3524 GCA_041751815.1 Pseudonocardiaceae bacterium | reverse complement strand
CCCGGAAGATTGGTGGCGTATAGTCATGGGAACAGGGGTACGTCGGCTAGCTATGGAGCTCGACGCCGACGCCTTGTCCCGCGTTCGTGATCACAATCTCGCATGGATTCGGGAGCGCGACGTGTCCTCAGTGGAACTCGGCGTCATCTACTGCCATGGACGCAAACCGTGAGTTCTAGTGTGGCTTGGCAGTGACTCAGTCAACGCGAAGGATGGACTGAGCCTGGAACGGGCGTGGCACGACTGATCATCGCAGCCCCCGACGCTGATACCAGACTCTCGTCGGATACCGGAAGGCGTCGCTCTATTGACCGGCGTAGGTGTGCGCCTTACTCGATGCGTTCAATGGTGCGGGTGGTGCCGTCATTGTTTAAGGTCACCATGACGGCGCCCAGCGCCATCGATCCGTCGGCCAATTCGTATGGAGGCAGTGCGGCAATGTCCTCGCCGCGCAGCAAAGCGGCGAAGTGAGCCGGGTCGAATCCGCCACCGGTGAAGCCGAGCCGCCCTGTCATTCCCACCTCGGTGACATATCCGGTACCGCGGGGAAGCACGTGCCCGCGCAGGGTCGGGTCGTGGGTGTGGGTGCCCAGCACAGCGGCAACCTGCCCGTCGACGGCAGTCGCGAACGACGCCTTCTCCCACGCGGACTCGCCGTGGAGGTCGATGATGACCGAACCGGGCAGTGCCTCTCCTGCGCGCAGTCGCTCCCACGACGGCCAGATCGGGTGCGGCTCTGGTGCGCGCATCCCGGGCAGTGCCGCAGTGGGGCTGAGCAGATTGACCACGGTCAGCGCGTGACTGCGGTCCTTGAGCGTCACGACGCCCTGCCCGAGACATTCATCGACATTGACCGGGCGCACGACTTCGGGATAGCTCAGCACCCGATCGACGTCCGGACCGTCCCAGGAATGGTTGCCCCCAGTAATGGCATCGACGCCGCCGGCCAACAGCACATCGGCGATCTCCAGTGTGAGCCCAAAGCCGTCCATCGGGTTCGGGCCGGTGACGGCGCAGTTCTCACCATTAACCACGACCCAGTCGAGTTCATACTGCTCACGAAGTGTGGGCAGTCGGGCGGCCACCCAGTGGGCGGCCTCAGGGCCGACGATGTCGCCAACGAACAGGATCGTCGCCATGCCTTGGCTCACGCCTGGACCGCGGTGCGGGCGGATGAGGGCCGAAAGAGCCGCTCGGAGGCGCGCTGAGCACCCTCGACCAGGGAGTCGAGCTTGGCCCAGGCCAGCCGCGGCAGCACCGGTAGAAAGGACGTGAAGGTGGCGAAGCCGCAGTCGGTGCCGGCGATGACGCGCTCGGCGCCGACGATCGAGGCGTACCGCTCGATGCGCACGGCCACCAGGTCGGGATGCTCGACGTAATTGGTGCAGGTGTCAATGACTCCCGGGATGAGAATCTTGCCATCGGGCAGCGAAGTGTGTTCGAAGACCTTCCACTCGTGGGCGTGACGAGGGTTAGCCGCCTCGAGGGCCAGGCCGCGCGGCCGGGCAGTCAAAACGATGTCGATGATGTCGGCGAGGTCGACGTCGCGGTGGTGCGGAGATTCGTAGTTTCCCCAACACAAGTGCATGCGAAGCTGATCAGGGTCGATACCGGCCGTCGCGGCGTTAAGAGCCTCGACGTGCCCGGCGATCGCCATGCGGAACTCGGGAATCGAGCGGTCGGCATACTGCACGTGGCGGCCCATCGCCAGATCGGGACAGTCGATCTGGACCACGAACCCAGCCGCGGCGATCGCTTCGTACTCGATACGCATCGCCTCGGCCAACGCACCAAGGTAAGACTCATGGGAATCGTAGTATTGGTTGGCCAAATAGATCGCGATGACCCCGGGCGAGGCCGCCGGGACGAACACCTCAGCCGGTGCCGCACTGGCCGAGTCCACTGCGACCCGCAACTCATCAAGCTCGTCTTGTAGCTCCTCAAGGCCGGTGTAACGCACCGGCCCGTCACACGACGGCGTGGCGGTGATCAACCCGGCCAAGGCCCGTTCGGCGATCTCGGGATAGTCCTCGAGGTCGGCCAAGCTCAGCGCGCCCGGCTCGCCGCCGAAACCGCTCATGCGCTCCTTGACATAGGTGGCATAGCCGATCTTGCCCTGCTCCCCGTCACTGGCCACATCGATACCCGATTCAACCTGGCGCCGCAGAACGGCTGCAACGGCGTCACGCACCAGATGGGGCAAACGCGCGACCTGCGTCGCGTCGAGCGCCCTGGTCTCGCGGGCAACCATCAACTCGGCCAGCTCTGGCGGCCGCGGCAGACTTCCGGCGTGCGTAGTGAGAATGCGCCTGCCGCTCGTCAACACTGCGGCGACGTTACAAGCAGACCGAAACCGATCATCGACACCATTATGAACAACAGATGGACGCTCCATGATCTTTGCGAGATTAACCGCGGGGAGTGGGGAAACCGCTGACGGCTTGCTGACAATGATCACCTGTTCGGAGCCGGGTGCGGGGGGTCAGGCGCCGAATCGGCGCGCTCGGCCCGGTTCGGGGTCGTTTTGCTGTCGGTGGCGGGTTGCGGTGACGAGAAGGCTTTTTGGATGTCCTCCAGGGCGTCCGATAGCGCCTGCACCAGTGCCCAGCCCGGTAGCGTCCGCTCCCCGCACACCGGGCACACGGTGTCGGTTCGCGTGACCTCGCACTTGAGGCAGTACTCCATCCGCGCCATGTGTCCGATGGTTGATCGCAGGCATGACGGGGGCAAGGGCCGAACAGCTAACCGCTGGCCAACAACGAGTGAAAGGTGCGCTGATCAGTGAACTGTGCCGACGCAGACGGAGCCGGTGCTCACCACGTGTCAGGTCGGAGATGGGAACCAAGGTCAGCGGTTCACGCGCGGAGTTCGGCCGGCCGAGATGTCACCGGCGACCGGGGACAGATGGTCGCTGATCAACTCGCGCTGGCAGGTGTGGTAGCCGTCGGGGTTGGCTGGGTGGTCGTCTCCGAGCCAGCCGCACTCGCAGCGGGCTGCGTAGGCGACGAAGGTTCGTTCCGCGCATCGTGTGACGTCGGTCCAGGTATCGCTGAGGGCGCCGTCTCGGTAGCGGCCAGCGACGTAGCCGTGGTGGATGTCGACCATGTCATCAGTCCCTGTGCCGATGCCACCTCTATGGAAACTTTGACGATAGCGGTGACGAGGGGCAAACGGTCGGGCACGGATAGGTGATGACGAGGGGTCGGTGGTATGTCTGCACGGTGGCGAAGGAAACGGCGGGAACGGGAAGGGCGTGACGACGATGCGACAGATCGAGCGCAAGTACGAGGCAATCGAGGGGCTGGAGCTGCTCGGGTTCGACACCGCGACTGGGCCGGACGAACAGAACCTGGAGGCGGTGTACTTCGACACCGCCGACCTGCGCCTGGTACGCGCCGGGGTGACGTTGCGACGCCGGGAGGGCGGATCCGACGAGGGGTGGCATCTGAAGTTTCCGGCGGGCAAGGACAGCCGAGACGAGCTGCGGCTACCACTGGGACGCTCCCAACGCCGCCCGCCGGCCG
>JBGSWT010000925.1:0-7108 GCA_041751815.1 Pseudonocardiaceae bacterium | reverse complement strand
GCTCCAGCGTCTCGGCGAACAGGCCCAGAGCCGCAGCGCCGTCGCTGCCGGATCCGATGGTCTCGGCCAGGACCACCTCGGCCACGGCGGGCTCAGCAAGGAACGCCGTGGTTGCCCGCACTGTGGTTGCCTTATCCATGGTTGCCTTGACCGTGGTGCCTTCATCATGAGCACGGTCCGGGTTGGCCGGTGACGGCTCCGGTCGGCTCGTGAGCTCGGCGGTGAAGGCGGCCAGCGCGGCGGCATCCCCATCGTCATGGACGGCCAGCGCGGCGGCATGCAGTTCGGCGACCTGGTGATACAACGTGACCATTGCCAGGACCGCGAGAGCTTCGTCGTCGCTGAGATCATGGACCCCGGCGATCGCCGCGCACCGCTTCTCCACCCGCCAGCGCCGGAAGTCGAATCCCTGTGCGGCGAGCCACTCGCCGTCATGAGCCAGCCCGCAGGCATCCAGCGCCGCCCCCAGCGGCGGCAGCGGTTGGGTGAACAGCGTCGGATCGTCCGCGCACGCCATCCAGACCGCGTCGTCCAGCGGTATGGGCTCGTCCGGCTTGGCCTCCAGGACCGCGCTCAGCCGCTGCCCCAGCTTGGCCACCGTCTCATCCGTCACCACCGGCTCCGGGACGGACTCCAGCAACAACCCGTCCTCGACGAGACCGAGCGTGATGACATCACCCTCGTCGAGCTCCTTTCCCTGCAAATAGCCGGGCGGGAGTAGCAGGGCACCGTAATCGCCAACCACCTCAAGTGGGACGCTCCGCGCGGCCAGGGTGTCGGCGTCGAAGGGCATGAGTACCCCGACTACCGGTGAACCGTCGGCCAGTCGCTGGTACTCCTTACGCTCGGTCAGTATGTCGAGCGGTGTGAGGTCGGAGTTCATCACGAGAATGTCGTGCTCGAGCTCGCGGCCGCTTACCCGGTGCGTGAACACCCGGCCGGTCAGCAGGGCCGGCAACGACGCCCACCGTTCGTCGGCCAGCACCGTCACCAGACCATCGCCGTCGTCCAACGCCTCGGCCAGCGCGTCATCGGAGTCGTCGCCGAGATCCACACCGCGATCCGCCAACGCGGCGGCAAGCTGGTCCTCGGTCATCGGCCCGTTCTCGGCCAGCACCCCGGCAATCACGTCGACGAGCCCCGGACTCGTCGCGGGCAGTGAGTCAGCCACGACGCGACACCGTACCCAGGCCAATCCCTCGGCAGCAGCCGGGCCACCACGCGTTACCGCCTTGGCACTGCGATCATGGTCACCTGCTGCGGGACGTCCGGCTATTGCGAGGGACTCCTGGGCAGCGCCAAGGAGTCCCTCTTCGGGAGCTGCTGCCCGAGCGCCTCTCGCCGCGGCGCCTTCATCGAGTCCCTCGCCCAGGATTTGGGCGTACGTCGCGGCGGCACCACTGATGGATTGTCTCGTAGGTGACCAGGACACCACGCGCGAACATCATCTCCTCGACCTCCCGTAAACTCAGCGGGAACCGGTGATACAGCCACACACAATGACTGATGATCTCGACCGGGTACCGGTATCCCCTGTACGACGATGTGGCGTCCATGAACCCAGTCTGACCCCCACGCCAGGCAACCGAACATCCCAACCCGTCAACCTGACAGTGCCACGAATAGAGACGATTCGGACATTGGGCTGGCCAACGGTTCGAAGCCCTGACTCAGGGCCGTTTGCGCACCGAGATCATTCTTCAAGAACGCGAAGATGTGTGCTGTCTAAATTCCCGAATGTTCTCAAGATCGCTCTGCGAAGGATCAGGGGTGAGGGCCGATGTCGAGCACGGTGATCACCGCGACGGTTTGATTGTCGCGGATCTCATCCGGCCCGTACATCCACCAGATCCGCCACGCCCCGGGAGTGCGATTTTCCACATATGAGTCCCACACCTTCGCCTTCGGGGCGCCGGGGAAATTCTCGTACTGATGCGAGTGTAACCCTGGGTAACGGGAGTTGATTTGCAGCAGTCCCAGGGCGCGGCGCACCTTACGCAGTTTGGCCGCGTACTGGGGACTGCCATCAAGTAAGGCCAGCGTTTCCCGGGCCGGGGTGGCAAAACGTTGCTGATAGGAGCCCATCCGACTACTCGTCATCGGTGTCGGTGGCGTAACCGGTGAAGTCACCTAGATCGACGGTGCGCCCGGCTTGGGTCTCGGCAATCCCGATGCGAATGCGCTCGGCCAGGGCAGGCTTCTCCCAGACGATCAGCTCGCGCTCGGGGATGGAGACCACGGGAGTGAGCAACAGCACGCCATCGATGTTGCGGGCCACCCGGTAGCGCCCTCCTGGCTCGGCGCCGGCGCGGCCCAGGCTGACCCGGCCGCGGCCGTCTACCTCGGCTTCGGTGATGACCTCGAAGGGGACGGGCAGTCCTTCTGACATGGCGGACATGGCAACCTCCTGCCTCCGTCGAGCAGTCTGCACCCTTGTGGGAAAGTAGGCAAGTGGGTAGTGCCCACCTTGCAACGTCGAGCGCGGCGCGGATGTCCTACCTTCCGCCATTGCGATCTTAGTGGACGCCGCAAAATCCGTGCGTCAGTGTTGGCTCTGATGATCCCTGGTTCGGGCCTCACGCCACGCTCCGCACCACGAATTGGCAGGTCAGGGTCGCTTTGTGGCTTTGGCTTGGCGCCCCCGGCAGGATTCGAATCTGCGACACCCGGTTTAGGAAGAGCTGCGTCCCCGACCCCTAGGCCTGCTACCAGCGACTACAGTTCGCAGGGCGTTGCACCATGCGCGTCCTGAGGCATGGTTTCGCTACATTTCGCACCACAATCCGCACCACGCCGTGCCGCTGTGGCTTGGCTTTTGCATGGGCTTGGTGAGCAGTCCGCCGTGAATGTGATACCCCCGCGTGCTCGACCTCGACTGTGCTCGAGCCTGTCTCAGGCGGCTCGAATGGCCGCTTCACTGTGGCTGCGGTGGCTTTGGTGCTCACGACGTCCAACGGAACGGGGCGCCATTGGGTAGTTGCAGCGTCGTGCCCGATACGGGCGGTTGGTTGCTGATCCAGACTGCTCGCTGGTGCCCGCGATCGGGGTGGTGGTTGGCTCGGACGGGTGTCCTTACTTCAGGCGGCGCCGAAGGTCACGGTAGGGAGGTCGGTGGCGTCGGCTACTTCCAGACGCAGCTGCACGCCCAGCGCGTCGGCGAGGCGCTCGAGTGTGGCAAAGGTGGGGGAGGTGCCTCCCGCTTCCAGCCGAGCGATGGCTGAGGCGGTGGTGCCCATGCGCGTGGCGAGTTCTTTCTGGGTGAGACCAGCGGCCTTGCGGAGCGTGTGGGTAAGTACGCCGAATTCGTAGGAACGGCGGGTTTCCTCATAGGCGTCGCGGAACTCGTCAGCAGCTGCGTCGTCCCGTGCGGTGTAGATTTCTTCTATGTCTCGTCGACTGTTCATCTGTCGAACTCCTGTTGCACTTGTTTGAGAACATTGTGGGCGCGCTCGACTTCGCGGTGCTCGTTCTGGCGCTGTTTTCGGAACGTTGTGAGTAGCATGATCCGTCGGTTGGGTGCTATCCAGAAAGTGATGCGTCGCTGCTCATCGCGAAGATGAAACCGCAATTCACGGAGGCCGTTGCCGAGGCTGCGCGCGTACGGCATGGCCAAGGTGCTGCCGTGTTCGGTGAGCAGTTGCAGATAAAAGCGTGTACGGGCGGCGTCGCGCGTGGACAGCTTTCATCAGCCAGGTGTCGACCTCGTCCTCGGCCTCGATCCTCCACTCTGAACCCACCCCAGCATGATAGCAAGTTTGCTAACTTTCATCAGAGCGGCGGTTCAGGAGCCCGTTATGGCTGCTGTCCCGGGTAGTGGACCGGTGCGTCACAACTGAGACCGGCTCGAACGCAGCGTGGCAGCACCACCAGCCCTGGGGAGGCGCGGACCTACCCGGCGGTGTGGCTCTCGATGCCGGCCGTGCTGGCAACGTGACTGGGTTCGGCTCTGACGCGATCATGAGTGGGCAGCGGGCTCACCGCGTTGTGCCGCCTGACGGCAACCGCACGAGCGATGCCCGAAGCGCCGAAGCTGCGGATGGCAGTGATCGAGTTGTGGTCGCCGAAGCACTTCGACGCGATCGTTGCAGCGCTGGACGAGGACGACTTCGTCGAGTTCGGCCCGGACGTGCTGGTCGTACACCGGCGTCGTGGTGATGCTGAACCGCCAGGGTGACCTTTGCTGCAGTCGTGTTCGCGCCCAGACCGTATGAAGCGCTGCTTGCGTGGTCGCGGAAGGACGGCCTGAGGTCCTCGTCGGCGCGCAGCTCGACGGAGTGGCCGGTGGTCATGGTGCTTGGGCGTATCGACCGATGTTGCCAGAGAGGGCTGAGGCTGGGGCATGCCGTCACTGGGCGATCTTGTGAGTATCGCAAAATCCGTGCGTCATTCTTGACTCTGGTGACCCACAGTTCGAGCCTCGCACCACGCGCCGCACCACAAATTGGCAGCTCAAAGCCGCTTTGTGACTCTGACCTGGTGCCCCCGGCAGGATTCGAACCTGCGACACACGGTTTAGGAAACCGATGCTCTATCCCCTGAGCTACGAGGGCTGACCTGCGGCTTCGCCGGGTCCGGAGCCTACCGTCCTGGCTCTGGTCCGCGTCTGGTCCGCGGGTTTGGCTGGGCCGCAGTATCCACGGCTGGCGCCGCGGGCAGTGTCTCATGGTCGTGGTGGGCCGTGAGAGCGGCGGTGATCCGGTCATTGATCTCCCCTTCCTGTCCGTCGATGCAGTTGGCGTAGATCTTGAGCAGTACGGCTACGTCGTGGCCGAGCCGGCGGGCGACCTCGGTGGCGGGGACACCGTTGTTGAGCCAGAGCGAGGCCGCGGCGTGCCGCAGGTCGTAGGGGCGGCGCGCCAGAGGTGAGTGGACCTGTTCTTGTGTCAGTGCCGAGAGTCGTGCTCTGGCCCAGGCTCGCCGGGCGCTGGCCTCGTTGAACGGTCCACCGCGCTCGTTGCGGAACACCCCTCCGGCATCCCCGGTCCCGAAGGTCTCCAGGTGGGTGCGGAGCAGGCCGACTAGCTCGGCGGGGATCGGCACGGTCCTTACCGTGTTGGGTGCGCGGCGCTTGAGCGCGCGGCGTTCGCGAGCTTCACCGTTGTCGGTCCATTCCTGGCCGGCCCAGGGTTCTGACCGGGCAAGTTGGAGCCGTCCCCAGCCCGATGTCGGCAGCTCGCAGTCACCCGCTCGTAGGGCGACGACTTCGGCCGGTCGCATGCCCGCGTAGTACAGGCACCCGAAGAAGGCCACCAGGTACTCGCCCCGGCGAGGCTGGCACCGCACGGCATCGAGCAGTGCGCGGACCTGGTCGGGACTGGCCACGACCCGGCGGTCCACCGATTCGGCCACATCGGGCGCCGTCCATTGCACCAGGTCAACCGGATTGCTCAGCAACAACCGCCGCTCGACGGCAAGCCCGAGAGCGTTGTAGAACACGGCGCGCTTGCGGTAGACGCTGGTCGCCGCCGCTGGCTTGCCATCCAGGCGCACCGTGAGCGCATCGAGCACACTGCGAATCACCGCCAGATCACGCAGCGAGGACACCGGCCGGGACGCGTGCGACACCCACGCCAGCGCCTCGGCAATCTCGGTGGGTGGCGGGCCTGCTGTTCGGCGCCCGGTGTTGAATGCCCATCCGAACAACGCGCGGCGGATCAGGGCATCGTCGGGTCGGCCACGGCGGGGGAGTAGCAGCGCCATGGTCACCGTGGTCAACGCCTCGGCGATGGACTTCCGCGACTTCGCTGCCGCCCTTGGCCACTTGGTGTCCACATAGGAGACCGCGTGGTCGAACCAGGGCACATCCCGCGCTCTGGATTCCGGCAGCCCAGTGACTTCGTCGAACGCTTCCCCGGCACGGGCGGCTGACATGAGTTCAGCGCGGAAAGACTCGGCCAGCGCGCGCGTCACAAAGGTCTCCGCGTGCGAGCGGCCGGCGACCAACCATCTGACTTGATACGGTTTCTGTCGATCACGTTTCCGGATTCCCCACATCCGGAATTCATAGCTACTCACCTCAAACACTCCTCCAGATCACACAACCAGGAATCCAGGTCACGACGCCGAATACGAACATCGCCGTTGGGCAGCTTGAGCGCTTTCGGTCCACGTCCGAGCTGGCGCCAGTAGTAAAAGGTCGATCGAGGCACGCGCAGCTCGGCAACGACCTCAGGAATGGTCAGATATTCCTCTGCCACCGTTGCTCCTATCGCGTTTCTTGCCGTGTACCTACGCCGCTTCTCGTGCCGCTTGTCGTCGTTCGCGTGCTCGGGCGGCTGCGGACAGGGCGAGGGCGGTGTCTCCGGTGGTGAGGTAGCCGACTCCGGCGAACTCCCAGCGGGCAACGACAGCAGTGGTGTCCTGCTCCTCGGGCATCAGTTCACGGATGTGTTCAGCGGCTTGGCGTTGCCGGTAGGCGCGGCGTTCACCGCGGATGGCACCGAGGGTGGTGGAGTATCGGCGGCTTTTTGACGTGAAGTGGCCGCGAAAGCCCAGCATGTGCACCCACCGCCGCAATCCGTCGTATGACTCGTGCTCGCCGAGTTGCCATGC
Organism: Pseudonocardiaceae bacterium; assembly: GCA_041751815.1. Taxonomy (GTDB): domain Bacteria; phylum Actinomycetota; class Actinomycetes; order Mycobacteriales; family Pseudonocardiaceae. The sequence continues at coordinate 556 of JBGSWT010000925.1, read as the reverse complement.
CAGGCGAATCAGCTGTTCGGCGTGGTCACTGACCCCGAGCAGCGGTAGCGTTTCGGGGCTGATGCGGCGGTCGCCGAGGCCGAAGTCCTCGGCGCTTTTGGTGGCGTACTTGGCGATGTAACGTGCCGCGTGCTCCGGGGTCAGCTCGCCGGTCACTCCACTGTTGACGGTTTGGGTGTCGAGCTGTTCGCCGAAGCGCAGCACCAGCCCGCTGCCATCGGGCATCTCGACGGTGAGTTGCACGTGTGCGGCGGCTTGCCGGATCGCCTGCGCCAGCGTCGCCGTATCGACGTCGATTCGTGGGGGATCGAAGTCGCCGGGACCATCCAGCCTGATCAACCCATGGAAGTGGACGACACCGCGGCGTTGGAACTCCGCGACCTTCACGAACGAGACCCGACACCGCCGGCCGAACTCGGTTGCGGTCAGCCCCGCCCGCTGGGCGAGGGTGCGGCGCAGGGCGATGGTGAACCGGCGCCACAGCTCGGGGGCGTGCCAGTTGAACGCCACGTGTGCGGGGTAGTCGTAGCAGTCCGGGCAGATTGGCTGTCCCAGC
>JBGSWT010000924.1:0-16708 GCA_041751815.1 Pseudonocardiaceae bacterium | reverse complement strand
ACGAGGTACCGCCCGCTCTCCGCGTCGTAAGGCGCGCGCAAGGTGACCGGCTGTCCACCACGCACCGAGACGATCAAGCCGATCGCGTCACCGAGGCTCGCGCCGGTCTGGGCCAGCGCCGAGTCGGGTCCGGCGCGGTAGGACAGCTGCAGCATCGGCACCCGCTGCCCACCCACCACAGCCCAGCCCCGCAGTGCGCGGGTGTCACCGAGCCGGAAGTCGCGGACGTTCTGCTTCTGAAAGTCCGTCTTGGTGTCCTGCTGCGCCGGATCGAGGTTGTCGGTCTCCGGGGCGCCGGGGCCCCACAACTGCAGCCAGGTGAGCGGGAACAGGTACTGCAATGAGTTGTGCTCGTAGACCTCCCGAGCCCCCACCAGCCGGGTCGTTTCGACCAGACCGAGGAGGCGCAGCAGCGGGTTGTCGGTGTCGTACGGCGGTGTCACCCCCGGATCGACCCGGAAGATGCTGTCCGTGTGCACCAGCTGGGCCACGGTTCCCCCTTTATGTGGTCTGGTACAGGAAGGCGACGAACTTCAGCGGCTCCGTGCCGGGATTGCGGATCCCATGCACTCCACCGCTCTTGGTGTAGATCATGCTGCCGGGCTGCACCTGCAGCTCCCGGCATTGAGTCGGGTCCAGGCCGAACACCGATCGCTGCACCAACGGCCGGTCGCTGGTCGTCGGGTCGTCGCCGTCGGCCATGTACGCGATCCCTGAGCCCGACACGATGTAGTAGAGCTCCTCGGAACCGATGTGCCGGTGCGTCCCCTCCACCGCACCGGGCGGGATCGTGACCTCGTGGAAGAAGACGAGATCGCCGCCGAGCTCGCGTTGCACCAGCCAGCGCATCTGGATGATGTTGTCCTCGCGCCGTTCGAGGTTGTTCCCGTCCATCATGGCGTTGCGGTAGTTCACCGGCGCGACCTGGGCCGCGTCCTGGATGAAGAAGCCGCGCTGGAAGTTCAGCAGGTAGTTCTGGTCGAGGATGGTGTTCTCCGACGAGCTGGGTTGCGGTGTCCGTGGCTCCTGGTGCGAGCGTAGATAGGCGTTGTCCCACTGCACGTTGACAATCGGTGCTCCGGTGGGGAACAGCCGGTTGTCCTCCCGGAATGCCAGCGCGACCTGACGCAGCGACGGCAGATCGGACAGCGCTGGGCTCAACTCGGAGGCGCGGGTGATGGGAGCGTCACGCCCCATCAGCGCCAGCACCCGGTAATCGTGGCTGGAACCGGTCGGCGGCTCCAGCGTCTCCCAGATCTCAGTGGCGTAAGCGCCGATCAGCGAGTCCCAATGCAAGGTAATGGTGGTCTCGCCACTCTTCGTCGAATCAGCCGGCATCACCCGTATCCAGGCCTTGATCGTCGGGCCCAGCCGGCGGTTGAACTCGCGAGCCTGCTCGACCAGCCTGCTGGCCGCGTACTCGACACGCAGCATCCCGCACAGCCGTGACCCACCCAGGTACACCTCCCCCTTCATCACGGTGATCCCCGGACCACCGCGGACCTCGGTCACGTTGTACCGGTAGCGCGACGAGCGTGTCGCGTTGAGATAGCGCGCGTGGTAAATCCGATCCGGGAAGAACACCACCCGGAAGATCTCGTTTTCGGGCTGGGTGAAGATCTGCTCGAACCGGGTGTCCACCCGGTCACCTCCCTAGCAGGATTTCGCCGACGCGAAATGAGTTCGCCTGGATGGTCAAGGTGGGGTTGGCGCCGCCGGAGGTGGGCATGAACGCCCCGTCGGTGACGTAGAGGTTGTCCAGTCCCCAGACCCGGCAGTCCTTGTCCAGTACCGAGTCCTGCGGATCGGTTCCGAACCGAGCTCCGCCGAGCACATGGTTGGCGATGCGGACCACGGAGCCCTCGACAGAGCCGGAGCTGACGTCACTGACCTCGCCGCCGCGCACCAGGATCTCGCGGCACTGGTCAGCGAACGTGCGCATCAGCGCCCGGTCGTGGCTGTGCCAGGTCTTGCGGATGTACGCCACCGGCCGGTTCCATTTGTCCCGGACCGTGGGGTGCAGCTCGATGCGATTACCGCGCTGCGGCACCTGGTTGGCCATGAAGGCCACCGACAGCCTTCGGCCGAAGTTGTGCTCGAGGTACTTCTCGAAACCCGCACCCACCAATTCCGTGTCGGACAGGTAGCCCTTCCACATGTTGTCCATGTCCGCCGCCTGCCACGTCCGGGCCAGCGAGATCGGCAGCGCACCGTCGGAGGTGTTGTTGTAGATCGCGCCGCCGGCCCACAACCCATTGGCGTTGAGGAACTCCGGCGTGGCGCAGTGATCGGTCGCCCAATCGCTGTCGAGCGTCTTGGACTTGTCGGCCCGGCCGGGCAGGGGCACGACGCACTGCCCCCCGCCGAAACAGTGAGTCAAAAAATAGGCACCGACCAGCCCGTTCGGGTTGGCACGCTGAGCGAACGCCGGGTCCAGCTGCCCCGACAGCAGCAACAGCCGCGCTGACTCGATGGCCGAGCAGGCCACCACCACGGTCTTCGCCTTGACCGAGCGAGCGGCGCCGGTCGGATCGCGGTAATGCACGCGGGTCACCGTCGCGCCGTCACCCTCCAGGTGGGTCACGACGCAGTTGGCCCGCAACTCGAAGCCTGGTTTGCCGACCAACGGGGACAGCAGGGATACCCAGGTGTTGGACTTCAGGCCCAGCGGGTCGCCGTACCGGTTCACGAAGGCGGTCTTGATGCTGTCCCGGTCGGCCGGGATCGTGCGCCCGCTCGGTGCGTGGTCGGCGGTGATGACCGCGAGCGGCGTGCGGTAACGCCGCATTCCCAGCGCGTCCATGCCCGCGGCGGCGTAGGCGCTGATCGGATTGGGCTCCAGCGGAGTCTGGTAGTGCTCCTCCGACGCCGGCTTGAGCTGTCCGTCGCGGGTGCCGTTGATGCCGACGAGGTCCTCGGCCTTGCAGTAGTACGGTTCGAGCTCGTCGTAACTGATCGGCCAGTCGCGAGCCTCCCGCCGGACGTCGCCTGCCGGGTCGTCACGCAGGTCCGTCCGGCCGTCGTTGAACGAGGCGAGCCGGAAATCATCGGGTGTGAACCGCAGCGAGACGCCGCCGTAGAGCTGGGTGCCGCCACCGACCACCTGGGCCGTGTACCCCTCGATCGTGGCCCGGTCCAGACCGTCGTCGCCCTCGTAGACGTGCGGTTCGTCATTGAGGTCCGGCTCGACGTGGCTGGAGTAGAACGAGTCGCCGAGGTTGGCCATTCCGGGGATCGTGATCCGCTTCTCCGACCCGGTGGCGAACGTCTCGTCACGTTTGAAGTCGCTCACCCCATCCGGCGCCTGGTACTGGGTGCGCAGCAACGGCCCCTTCTCCAAGATCAGCACCTGCCGCCCGGCACTGATCAACACCGACGTCAGCGGGGCACCGCCGGCACCGCTGCCGATCACCACAACGTCCACTTCTTCGTCAGCCACGCTGTCATCCCCGGTAATCGGTGTTGTGGCCCAGCGGTACCTCCAGCGCCCGGCGCCAGTCGAACAACGTCTGACCCTGCTCGTCGGTGAACCGGCCCTCCAGGTAGCTCCACCCGGCAGCGCCCGAATTGCCGCCGGCCTTCGGATGGACGAAGGCGCCGGTCATCGCGTGCCGCCGCAGCAGCAGCAGGAAGTACCGGGGGCTGCCGTAGCTGGAGGTATCCCAGCCCTCGACCTGATCGGTGGCCATCTCGGCGTAGAGCTGGGCGTAGTCCTCGATCGGCAACTGCAGTGGGTCGATCCCGTTGTTGCGGGTGCGCAGCAAGCCGTCGATGATCGCCAGGCAGGCGTGGTAGTCGTCGGCGTTGTGCTGCTCGGGGCGGGCCAGCACCTTGTCGATGTAGTTGACGACGCCGACCTCCTCGTCCAGCCGGTAGGCCAGCGGGAATTCCTCCCCCCGCGCGGCGTGGTCGAGCTCGTCGTAGGCCTTCTGGATAGACCGCCGGTTCTCGGCCAGCCGGAACGGCAGCAGATGCGTGACCAGCCTGCCGAGCACCTCGCGCTCGCGGCGGCTCAGCACCAGTGGCATCTGGCAGGCATCGGTGAAAAACCGCGACCAGGGTTGTCCGTTGTCGGCAACCGATCGCTGCGGGTTCACCGGGTCTAGCTGGTAGCGCCCGTCAACAGCGAACTTGTAGGTGTGGAGCTGCGCCTTGGGCACTCGCAGCGTCACCGTGTGGAGTCCGGTGTCCTCGCCGATGAACCGCACTGAGCGCAGCGGCACCGGGGCGAACAGGTCGCCGAACGAGCCGACCACCTCGACTGACTCGGGTCGCGAGACCCGCCCGTCGTAGACGAACGTCACGTCGTTGTAGGCGTAGGACGACTCTGCCGATACCCCGTCATAGTGGGAGTCCACTACCGGGAATCGCCACGCCTCACACACCACCGCCCGCAGGTCCTCCGGCTCGTACTGGCCGAAGTTGTGCCGGGAATCGGTCGAGTCGCGCGCCAGGAAGCGGGTGCAGTGATTCAGGACGTACTGATCGTCCTTGTCGACGAGCACCGCTCCCACTGGGCCTCCCCCGGCCGAACGGGACCGCCTGCGTTGGGCAGCGGTAAGACCGATTTGACGCTAGGCGGCGCCTCTTGCGCTGTCAACGGTATAACCGAGCCGGCGATGACCCCTTGACATCGTTCGATACGCTCTGCCACCATGAGGTGCTTATTTGTAATTCTTTAAACGGGTTCTCGCAGATTAGTCGGTGCTGGCGGAGGTCGAATATGGTCACTGCTCACGGTCAACACAGACGCATTGTCAGTGATTTTAGTGGGAAGCTCGAAGAATCTACCCAGAGCGTGTCGAGTGCCCGTCGGCAGTGGGTGGCGCCGACCTGGGAGCGGCTGGAAACGCCCATGGAAGTAACGATGTACGTGGCTCGACGCTGAGGTTAGTCGGACAGCTGAGGCTGGTCAGCTGGCGTTGAGATGCTCGTTCGCATCCTCGGCTCCGCCGCTGGCGGTGGCATACCGCAATGGAACTGCGGTTGCCCAGTATGTGACGCCGCACGGTCAGGCGCACGCCCGGTGACTCGGCGCCGGTCCTGCACCATTGCCGTCGGCGACGGTGCAGGCGAGTGGTTCCTCGGCAATGCTGGGCCAGACCTCGACGCCGCCCTGGGTGAATGCCCTGCCCTCTGGCCTGCGCCAGGTGACTCCACTGCACCGATACATGGCGTTTTTCTCACCGATGCCGAGCTCGACCACACGCTGGGATTACTGTCACTTCGACAGGCCAGTGAGCTACACGTGTACGCAACCGCAGCGGTGCGAGCTCTGCTGACCCACTGCGGGGTGCTCCCGACGTTGGAAAGCTACACGGTGATACGTTGGCACGAGGTTCGGCCCGGTGAGCGATTCGCGTTGCAATATCGAGATGGTGCCGCGTCCCCGATATGGTGTGAGCCTTTCGATGCGAGCTGTGGCCGGCTTCCACGCTACGCTCGCGGCAGTTTTCCACAAGGCGGGGGTTCGGATTCCGGTGTGGTCATCGGTTACCGGATCACCGACCAGCGCACCACTCGTTCGGTGGTGTTCTTGCCCTCGGTCGCAGCGCTCAGCGATGCTCTGCTCAAGCACAGTGAACAGGCCCATCTGGTCCTCGTGGACGGCACGTTCTGGGTCGATGACGAGATGAGCCGCCACGGGCGCGGCACTGCGACGGCCCGCTCGATGGGCCACCTGCCCGTCAGCGGTGCCGACGGCAGCCTCCGGTTGCTTGGCCAACCGACAGGGACTCACACCGGGGCTCAAGTGGTATATACCCATATCAACAATACCAATCCGATGCTGTTCGAGGACGGGCCCGAACGTGCGTTCCTCGCCAGCGCCGGCGCGAGCATCGCCGAGGACGGTGCCCAATACGAGCTGTGAACCCAGCCCGAACGGCAGCGGAGGGGAAAATGAATGAAAGCCTGCCAGCGTTGAACCGGGACGACTTCGAGGGCATGCTACGAGCTCAGCAGCGCAGCTACTGGGACAAGCATCCCTTTCATCAGCGGATGGCCGCCGGTGAGCTTGAGCCTTCTCACCTACGGGCTTATGTGGCCAATCGATGGTATTACCAGCGGAGTCTGCCGCAGAAGGACGCCGCCATCATCGCGAACTGCCCGCTGCCAGAGGTACGCCGGCGGTGGTTGCCGCGAATTTCATACCACGACGGCACGACCGACGGTGAGGGTGGCTGTGCCCGGTGGCTGGTGCTGGCTGATGCGGTCGGACTGAAGCGGGCGGAGGTCATCGACGAACTGCACTTGCTGCCAGGAGTGCGCTTTGCGGTCGATTCATACGTCACCTTTTCCCGGACGAGGCCATGGATCGAGGGGATTGCGTCGTCATTGACGGAGTTGTTCGCCCCACAGGCGATGGCCGCTCGGACGGTCGCGTTGAGAAAATACTATTCGTGGATCGACCACGACGCTCTGGGATACTTTGACTGCCGGATAGACCGGGCCCGAGAAGAATGCGCAGACGCGCTGGAAATAGTGTTGTCGCACTGCACGACCAGGGACAGTCAGGACGCCGCTGCGCGTGCGCTGACGTTCAAGACCGAGGTGCTGTGGAGCATGCTCGACGCGATCGAGCATGCGCTGCAGGTGCGTCGATGACGGTGGCGTTGTCACTCACCGACCGGCCGCAGCTGCGCCGCGGGGTGCGCGCCGGTACCGATCCGCTCAGCGGTGAGACGGTGCTGCTGTTCCCCGAAGGTGTGCTCATCATGAACGAGACGGCGGCTGCCGTCGTCCGGCAGTGCGACGGCAGCCACAGTGTGGCGGACATGGTGCGGTCGGTCGGCGAGGTGTATGACGACGTCGCGCTTGACGACGTCATGTCGCTGCTGCAGGACCTGATCGGGCAGGGCCTGCTGGTGGCCGGCCGTGGATAGGCCGCTGGGTCTGCTCGCCGAGTTGACCTACCGCTGCCCGCTGCACTGCCCGTACTGCTCCAATCCCGTCGCTGTGCCCCGAACGGTGGAGTTGGCGCTGCCCGAGTGGTTCCGGGTACTGGACGAGGCTCGGCAGCTCGGGGTGCTGCAAGTGCACCTCACCGGTGGCGAGCCGCTGGCCCGTCCCGACCTGGCCGCACTGGTCGCGCGGGCTCGCGATCTGGGTTTCTACGTCAACCTGGTCACCAGTGGGGTGGGCCTCGACGAGCGGCGTGCAGTCGAGCTTGCGCAGGCTGGGCTCGACCACGTCCAACTCAGCATCCAGGACGCCGACCGCACGGCTGCCGACGAGGTGGCAGGTGCCCGCGTCTGGGACCGCAAGATCACGGCTGCCCGAGCGGTCACGGCGCTGGAGCTGCCACTGACGATCAACGTCGTGCTGCACCGCGGGAACATCGGTCGGATCGGGCCGATGGTCGACCTCGCCGCTGCACTGGGCGCCGACCGGCTCGAGCTCGCGCACACGCAGTACTACGGCTGGGCATTACTCAACCGATCAGCGCTGCTGCCGACACGCGAACAGGTCGTCGCCGCGGAGCACGCCGTCGCCCAAGCGCGAGCGACGCACGGCGACACCCTCGAGATCCTTTACGTCGTCGCGGACTACCACGAGCCCTACCCGAAACCGTGCATGCACGGCTGGGGACGGCGGCACATCATCGTCGCACCCGACGGGCGGGTGTTGCCGTGCCCGGCTGCAGGGCAAATAGCCGGGCTGGACATCGACAACGTGCGGGAGCACTCACTGCGCACGATCTGGCACCACTCTGTGACGTTCACCCGGTTTCGGGGATCGGAATGGATGCCGGAGCCGTGCCGGAGCTGCCCGCGCAAGGAGATCGACTTCGGCGGTTGCCGCTGCCAGGCGTTCCAGCTCACCGGCGACGCCGCACGGGCCGACCCGGTGTGCCAGCTGTCTCCTGACCACCACCTGATCAGTGCGGTCGTCGATGCCAGCGGCCCGCAGCAGCCGCTGCGCCCACGGGTGAATCCGGACACACATCACCGGCAGCCCTACCACTAAATTCCTCCGCTGGTGACGGAAAAGTTGTGACGTACTGTCATCGCCGAGTCGTTTAAATGTTACCGCGATTTTATCGCGAGGGTGGTTGCACGCTGCGCCGATCACGAGGAGGGTGGTTCGTACACGGCTTAATACGGCATCCCCCCGAGACCCGGGAGCACCGATACATGCTTACGCATATCAAAGACGACCGACGAGTCGCCGACGTTCGCGATGAGCGAGGCGCGCGCCCGGTCCATGACACCGAAGGCCCGACCGCCCAGCGCGCGCATGACTCAATGGCCCAGCTCGTGCGTCAAGGGCTGGACACCTCATTGCGGTCGGTCCAGGTGTGGGCCGACCTGGCCCGCCAGATCGATGCCACCGCGCTGACCTCGGCATATGGTCCGTTTGAGCAGTTACTCGCAACACAGCGCGAGGTCGTCGGCGACCTCGTCGCCACCCAGCGCCAACTCGCGCAGCAGGTTTTCGACACCTCCGCCACCGCTGGCGGCGCTGCCGTTCCCCGGTAGGACGGTCCCAGCCGGCACCGCAGCTGGATGATGCTCTCCCGCGTATCGTGGGGGGCATGTAATGGGGCAAGACGGATGCATGCGCCCGATGATCTATCCCCAGTACTTTTACGCGGATATAACGAGCTGCATCCTCCAACCGGTGCAATGGTTTGCTCCGTCGAGGCGATGGCTATATTCGTCGTTACCACACTGGAGTGGCCGCATTAATACGGGCTTCAATTGGTTCAGCCCGACTACACCGTCGAGCTGTGGGCTACCAACAACGACTACCCAGAAGGTGGTTTCGCGATGAGCACTTCCCTGCAACTAGCCCACCAGTGGTGGGCTGACCTTGACCAGGTCGACCGCCAACGGGTCTGGGACAGCCGCCACAGTTACCTCGCAGGCGATCTGGTGGAAAGCATGGCCAAAGCCGGCGTGCCCGTCGTCAGCGACGGCCGCTGGTCCTGTGTCAGCATCGGCCCGACCGGTTTCACCGTGCCCACCGCCGTTGAGGAACTCCTTAAGGGGCTGGACCAGACCCCGTCAACCGCGTCCGACTCGTCGCCGGTGCTCCGCGGCGACTAACCCCCGGCCGCGTCGCACCCGACCCAACTCGAGTAGTCGACTACTCGCCTCACCGCGTCCCACCGCGCACACGCTCGTCCTCTGTACCGGCGAAGCCCGGGCAACCAGAGGAGAGCATCATGACAAAGACCACGATCGGCGACCACGCCATCGTGCTCGGCGCGAGCATGGCCGGTCTGCTGACCGCGCGTGTCCTCGCCGACACCTACACCCGGGTGACGGTGGTTGAGCGAGACACCCTGCCGGCCGACATGAGTCACCGCCGGGGGGTGCCGCACGGCCTTCACCTGCATGGGCTGCACGCCGCGGGCGGGCAGGTGCTCGACGAGCTGTTCCCCGGATTCACCGAGCAGGTGGTGGCCGCCGGTGCCGAGGTTGGGGACACTCTAGGTGACGCTTGCGGTGGCAGCTGTCGGGTCAGCGGCTGCGTCAGGTCGACATCGGCCTGCCCGGCCTGGCCGTCAGCCGGCCGTTCCTGGAGGGTCAGATCCGGCAACGAGTCAGGGCGCTGCCGTTGGTGGGTTTCCTCGAGGGTCACGACGTGCTGGGTCTGGTCACCGACAACGAGCGCGGCCGGGTGACCGGGGTACGGGTCGCCGAGCGCGACGGCGGCGGTCCGGAGCAGACGGTGGCCGCCGACCTGATCGTGGATGCCACTGGTCGGGGCTCCCGCACACCGGTCTGGCTAGAGCAGCTTGGCTACCCGCGGCCCGAAGCAGATCGAGTGGAGATCGGGATCGGTTACGCGACTCGCTGCTACCGGCTGCGCCCCGGTGCCTTAGGCGAGGATAAGGCGATCTTCACCGCGGCTACCCCGAGCAACCCGCGAACGGCATACATCATTGCCCAGGAGGGAGGTAGGCACATCCTGACGGTGGGCGGGATGCTGGGTGACTACCCACCGCTTGACCCGGCCGGATTCGAGGCGTTCGCGGCCGAGGCGTGCTTCCCCGATGTCGCCGAGGCGATCGTCGGCGCCGAACCGTTGGACGATCCGGTGGGCTTCCGGTTCCCGGCCAGCGTGCGCTACCGCTACGAGCGGTTACGCCGCTCCCCGCCGGGCTGCTGGTGCTCGGGGATGCAGTGTGCTGGTTCAATCCCATTTACGGGCAGGGTATGACGGTAGCCGCGATGCAGGCGGTGGCACTGCGGGATCTGCTGCGCGGCGGGTCGGTGCCTACGTCGCGAAAGTGCTTCCGGCGGATCGCGAAGGTGATCGACATTACGACTGGGCGATCCTCAGGCTTACGCCTGGCAATCCGAAGTGTCAGTCTTCGACGATTCGGACTCAAACGGCGGGATGGAGCAGAGAAAAACCCTGACCCCCGCGTGATCGGTGTCGTATCCGGCGAGGAATATGACTCGGCATTCCCTAGCGGGGAGTGGGGCAACGTGGTCGCCGGAGGCCCAGGCTTCACGAACCTGATCAGCTGGAGAATGACCAACTGGCCATTGTGAAGCGCCGCAGGCTCGCCGCATAAAGCACGGCATGCCCCGTGGAATTCCTCAGGCGGCGCGGCGGGTGGAGCGGCGTCGGGTCGCTCGCCGTGGTCCACGACGGGAAGCCCCGACAATGCCCCCGTCTCGGCGGCTCTTGGACGGCGCCAAGACACCAGCGGGGGCCGTCGGGGCGACCAGTGGAGCCGGCGGGCCGGTGAGTGCGGCGATCTGCTCGGCGCCGGGACGTACCCGGGTCGTCACCGGCCTGATACCGGCCTGCCGAGTCAGTGTCCGCATTTCTCCGGACTGGTCCGGGGTGGACAAGGTGACCACGATTCCCTCGGCACCTGCCCTGGCGGTGCGCCCGGAGCGGTGCAGGTAACCCTTGTACTCGGCAGGAGGATCCACGTGCACCACCAGGCCGATCTCATCGACGTGGATGCCGCGCGCGGCGATGTCCGTCGCCACCAGTACCCGCGCGCTGCCCTCGATGAACGCCGCAAGGTTCCGTGTCCTGGCATTCTGCGAAAGGTTCCCGTGTAGCTCCACGGCGGGCAGCCCGGCGGCGGTCAACTGCTTGGCAAGCTTCTTCGCACCGTGCTTGGTGCGGGTGAACAGCAGGCTGCGGCGCTGGCCGGAGGCGAGCTCGCGGACCACCGAGGCTTTGTCGGCATGCTCCACGGTGAACACGTGGTGTGCCATCGTCGAAACCGGCGCCACCGGCGGGTCGACCGAGTGCACCACCGGATCGGTCAGATAGCGGCGCACCAGAACGTCCACGGCTGCGTCCAGGGTCGCCGAAAACAGGAGCCGCTGGGTGCCGGCAGGGGTGCGATCGAGCAATCTGCGCACCGCAGGCAAGAATCCGAGGTCGGCCATGTGGTCGGCCTCATCCAGTACCGTGACCTCGACGGCGTCGAGGCGCACGTGGCCCTGCTTGAGCAGGTCTTCCAGCCGGCCAGGGCAGGCGATGAGGACGTCGATCCCGCCACGCAGGGCAGCCACCTGTCCGCCCTGGCCAACGCCGCCATAGACCGTGGTGATCCGCTGCCCGAGGGCGGCAGCCAGCGGAGCGAAGGTGTCGGCGACCTGATTGGCTAGTTCCCGAGTGGGTACCAGCACCAGCGCCCGTGGGTAGTTGGCGGCCCGGTGCAGCCCGGAGCGGTCCAACGCGGTAACCGTGGGAATCGCGAAAGCCAGCGTCTTGCCGCTGCCGGTTCGGCCGCGGCCGAGCACGTCACGACCAGCGAGTGCGTCGGGCAGTGTCGCAGCCTGGATGGGGAAAGCTGTGCTGATGCCGTTCGCGGCAAGCACGGTGAGCAGTTTCGCGGAAACCCCGAGTTCGCGGAAACTGCTCGGTCGGACTGGAACGGGGTGTTTCGAAGGCACGCGGAAGAAATCCTCTCCTCGAGGGATGGTGGCGGCTGATGCGTGCCACCCCGCAGTCCCAGACGCGGAGAAGCTCGTGCGCTCTGAAAGCGCGTCGCACTCGACCTCGGTCACACCAGCGTCGGCGCGACCATCACGGTCCATTATGCCCTACGTGATCGACACAGTGCGCCAGCCCCCACTACCAGCCGTGAGTTGGGCTCCGCCAGGTTTGCCACCGGCGCGCCACGGGTACCTGTTTCCTAACGTGGAGGAGCGGGCCGACCGGTTGAGGACGGTGTGGGAGATGACAGATACCCGACGACTTCCGAAGCCGGTCGCAAGCGAGTGGGATTGGCAACTCCGAGGATCCTGCCAGGGCCTGAATAGCAGCGTCTTTTTCCATCCAGACGGTGAGCGCGGATCGGCGCGAGCCCGCCGCGCTGACCAGGCGAAGGCGATATGTCAACGTTGCCCCGTCCTGGAGCAGTGCCGCCGCCACGCGCTGTCCGTACGGGAGCCGTACGGGGTGTGGGGCGGGCTGACCGAGGAGGAACGCCGGGAGCTGTGGGTGGGGCGGCAACCGCTGCTGGCGGGTTGACAGCAGTAGCCGCTTTGCCAGTCGTGTTCGGCTTCTCAGCCGTAGCCGCAGCACCACGGTCATTGGTCCGGTCTGCGAGTTACCTTGTCACCACCACCACCGCCGCCTCCTTGGGGCCGTTGGCCCCAGCATCGAACACACCCGTCTTCGCGGGACGCGGCGGCGCAACTTTTCGGTTGGAGTAGTGCGTTTTCCCACAGACGCCGGGCAGGATCGGCCTCGGGCCAGTCCATCGTCGGTAGGAGGCGTCGTGGCAGTGATGGGATCCGGGGGGCAGGCGGGCACCAGCACGCCCGGTGACGGTCAACGGCAGAACCGCCGACGTACCGTCGTGATGCAGGTCACAGCCGAGGCATCGGAGTTGCCTCCGCTGCGTCTGGTCGCGGCCGACCTTGCCGCGCGCGCTGATTTCGACCTCGACACCGTGGAAGACCTACGGCTGGCGGTGGACGAGGCGGCCGCAGAGCTGGTGGGAGTCGCTGCTGCGGACGCGGTGCTGACGTGCACGTTGTGGCTCGACGTCGCGCAGATGGAGGTCACCGTGTCGGTGCCGGCGAAACCGGGAGCCCGTGTGCGGCAGAACTCGTTCGGCTGGCGGGTGCTGACCACGCTGGTCGACGAGGTGCGGGTGACCGGTGAGGCGGACTCTGGCTCTTCGGTGGTGAGTATCACGCTGGTCAAGCGCTGCCACGACGAGACGGTGGCGCAGAGTTGGTAACGCCCACCGAAAAGTCCGAGGAGTGGGCCGCGGCTGAGAGCACCGACTACGGGCACCTGGCGGCGCTGTTCGCCGAACTCGTCGAGCTGAATCCGGACAGCCCACGGCGGGACCAACTGCGTGACCGGCTGGTGACCGCGCACCTGCCGCTGGCGCACCACATCGCCCGCCGGTTCAGCCACCGCGGTGAACCTCGGGACGATCTCGAGCAGGTCGCCAGCGTGGGGCTCATCCATGCCGTGGATCGTTTCGAGCCCGAACGGGGCAGCGACTTCCTGTCTTTTGCCGTGCCCACTATCACCGGGGAGGTGCGTCGATACTTCCGCGATCACGCCTGGGCCATGCGGGTCCCACGACGGCTGAAGGATTTGCACGTCGCTATCGGCTCGGCGATGTCGGTGCTGTCGCAGCAGCACGGCAGGGCGCCCACCGCCAGCGAGCTCGCCGAGTACCTGAACCTGCCGCGGGAACAGGTATTGGAAGGCCTGGAGGCGGCAGCCGGGTACCGCACCAGCTCACTGGACAGCCTGCTCGACGCCGACGGTGCCGGTACGTTGCTGGAAGAGATCGTCGGTACGGCTGACGCCGAGCTCGGCCGAGTGGAATACCGCACGACCTTGGCCCCGCTGCTGGACAGGCTGCCCGAACGCGAGTGCGCCATTCTCAAACTGCGCTTTTTCGCCGGCCTGACCCAGAGCGAGATCGCGCAACAGATCGGGCTTTCGCAGATGCACGTCTCGCGCCTGCTGTCCCGGACGCTGGCCCGGCTACGTGAGCAGCTACGCAGTGAATCCTGAACCGGAGGCGGAATGGAGCACGTAGTGGTCGTCGGCGCCGGGCTAGGCGGCCTGCGTACCGTGGAGTCCTTGCGTACGGCGGGATTTCCCGGCCAGATCAGCCTCATCGGGGACGAGCCGCATGAACCCTACGACCGGCCCCCGCTGTCGAAGCAGATCCTCGCCGGGCAGTGGCCCGAGGAACGGGCCGTTCTGCACCGCGGCGACCTGGCCGACCTTGACGCCTCGCTGTACCTGGGCAGGTCCGCGGTCGGGGTGGACAGCACCGCCGTGGAACTCGCCGACGGCAACCGGCTTCATTACGACGCGCTGGTCGTGGCCACCGGAGTACTGCCACAGCGGTTGCCTGGCCAGCCTGACCACCCGGAGCTGCACATGCTGCGCACGCTGGAGGACTGCCGGGGGCTGCGAACCTCGATCTTCCGAGCCCGTTCGCTGCTGGTGGTCGGGGCCGGCTTCATCGGTGCCGAGGTTGCCGCCACCGCCCGCATGGCCGGCCTCGAAGTAACCATGATCGAGGCGCTGCCGGTGCCGTTCGCCCGAGTTCTCGGTGAACAAATGGGCCAGCTATGCGCCCGGTTACATACCGACAACGGGGTGACTGTGCGGTGTGGGGTACGGCTGGAAGACTTCCCCGGCGGGGACAACAACGGCGGCATCGCCGCCCGGCTGGCTGACGGAAGCACCGTGCGCGCCGACTGCGGCGTGGTCGGTGTAGGTACCGTCGTCGACGGCAGGTGGCTGGCCGGGCTCGGGGTATCCACCGAAGGCGGGCTGCTGTGCGACGCCACCGGCCTGGTGGAAGGCACCGGCAACGTCTACGCGGTCGGCGACGTCGCCGCCTGGTGGCACCCCACGGTCGGGGACCGGCGGCGCATCGAGCATTGGACATCGGCCGCCGAGCAGGCCGTAGTTGTCGCACAACGAATCGCGGGGGCAGAGATCACCCGGCAGGCCGACGTCGTGCCGTACTTCTGGTCTGACCAGTATGGGCTGACGCTGCAGCTGATCGGGCGCTGTGATCTGGCGACCTCCGTGGAAGTGCTGCACGACCCCGGCACGATCAAGGGTACTGTCGCTGGCTATTTCCAGGCGGGCAGCCTGGTCGCGGTACTGGCCTTCCACGCGCCGCGACTGCTCAACCGATACCGGAAGCTGGTGGCCGCCGGCGCCGGCGAGCGAGAGGTCCGAGCCACCGCAGCCGAACTCGACGCCCGGTAATTATCTCTTGACATGCAACCGACCGGCTGCCTATCGTGAAGAAGTGCAACCAGCTGGCTGCCTAACTAAGCGGTGGAGATGGACGCTGTCTTCAAGGCACTCGCCGATGAGAGCCGTCGGCGGCTGCTGGATGGCCTGAATAACCACAACGGCCAGACGCTGCGGGAGTTGTGTGCTGGCCTGGAGATGACCCGGCAGGCGACGAGCAAGCACCTGACCGTGTTGGAAGCGGCCAATCTGATCACCACGGTATGGCGTGGCAGGGAAAAGCTGCACTACCTCAATGCCGCGCCCATCAATGACATCGCCGAGCGCTGGATTCGCCGATACGACCAGGAGCGGGTGCGCGCACTCGCCGACTTAAAATGCGCACTGGAGGACAGACCGGTGAACAAGCCCGAGTTCGTCTACGTAACCTATATCCAGACCACACCGGAGAAACTTTGGCAGGCGCTGACCGATCCCGCCTTCACTCAACGCTATTGGGGCGTCGCGCTGGAGTCGGACTGGAAAGTGAGATCGCCGGTACTGACTCAGGCGGTGCCCGGTGCGGAGATCCGCGACTTGGACCAGGTGGTTCTCGAATCCGAACCACACCGGCGACTGTCCTACAGCTGGCACAACTACCAGCCCGAACACGCTGAGATGTTTGGATGGACCGACGAGGTGTTCGCCGAGCTGGTCAAGGAAAAGCGGTCGAAGGTGACCTTCGAGCTGGAGCCGGTCGGGTCGATGGTCAAGCTGACCCTCATTCATGACGACTTCGAACCGGGCAGTGAGATGCTCAAGGGCGTCAGCGAAGGATGGCCGGCGATCCTGTCCTGCCTGAAGACCCTGCTGGAGACCGGCGAGCCGCTGCCGTCCGACGGAACCTGAGTAGTCGTCCCGTCCTGTAGCGGCGCCATCATCGCCGCGAGCAACTCGCCGACGGCATCTCCAGCCGGCGACGCCGTTAGACAGCGACGTCGCCGGGCCGGGCATGCGCGCACAACCTGCAGCGGTGTGCCATTCGGATCGGTGAAATGCAGTACCCACTGGGTGGGAAGCCGCTCGATCTCACCAACCTCCGCACCGGCGCCCATCATCCGTTCACGGAGGTCTCGCAAAGCCGAGTGGGAGTCGACGGCTAGTCCGAACCGCTCAGTCGCAGCATGCGCGGTCGGCGTCCGGGTGGCCGAGCCCGTAGAGCTGGCCACGTCCTCGACGACCTTCAAGTACCTGCTACCGCCGAGGTCAACAATCGCCATCCGGGCATCATTGTCGGTCTCCGCCCCCTCGAAGACCTTCTCGGCGCCGAACATCTCGAAGTAAGACCTCACGAGCCGGTCGAGGTCGGCGGTTGACGCCGTCACGTGATTAATTCCGGAAGTAAGGGGCACGAACCGATCTTGGCAGCCCGCACGTGATCGCGTAAGCCAGTGAGCGTGTTTGGGAGCAGCGCCTATATGGCCGCCTTCGTCGCGAGGCCGGCGGGGATCATGCCGTAGGAGGATCCGGGGTTCCGCATACGGGA
>JBGSWT010000923.1:0-3796 GCA_041751815.1 Pseudonocardiaceae bacterium | reverse complement strand
GCCGATGCCGAAGCGGCTGCTGCGGGAAGGGCACCGCGACATGCTGCGGCTGTCGGATGCGCGCATGAGCGGCACGAGCTATGGCGCCTGCGTGCTGCACGTATCGCCGGAAAGCCACGTCGGCGGTCCGCTCGCACTGCTGCGCACCGGCGACGTGGTGAGCGTGGACGTGGAGGCGCGCAGCATCCGCATGGAGGTGGACGAGGCGGAGTTGGCGAGGCGCCGTGCCGAGTGGACGCCGCCCGCGGTCCGGTTCGAGCGAGGCTATGGCTGGGTGTATGCCAAGCACATTCAGCAGGCCAACGAGGGCTGCGACTTCGACTTTCTACGCACCGAGTTCGGCGCGGCGGTGCCTGAGCCTGCCATCTATTGAACCGGCCGTACCGGGCCGCAATGACTGTCCTACCCTATGTCTGTGAAACCGAAGCTTACCGAGCGGGCGTCAAAAAGGCTGGCTTCGGCGTTCGGCACCGACGCCCCGTTGTAAGTAATCGTGCTCAGATGAAGGTTGCGGTCTGTGCTTGCGCTGCCGCCGTAGGCGTCATTTAGGAAGCTGACTGCGACGGTGTGGCCGCCGGACGCAAGGTCGGCCAGCACTGTCAGCGTGTCGAACTGTCCCGAGGCTCGTGTAGCCGAGGCGGTCAGGGTGCCGCCAACCTGCACCCCGTCCACGCTGACCGTGTAGAGCGCGTCGCCCTGGTATGCGTCCTGCTGCAGCCGCAGCACCAGCGTGTCCGGGCCGCGGCCGATAGTGGCCGGAGGCACGGTTCCTGCCTCACTGAAACTAATGAAGGCTGTCCCCGAACTGAGCAGTTCCTTGGTCGTGAACGCGATCGTGTCGCCATTGTAGGTGCCGCTGTTGATAAACAGGTTGCGGTCCGTGTTTGCGCTGCCGCCGTAAGCGTCGTTCAGGAAGCTAACCGCAACGGTGTGGCCGCCGGGCGCAAGGTCGGTCAACACCGTTAAGGTATCAAACTGCCCCGAGGCACGCGTGGCCGAGGCGGTCAGGGTGCCGCCGACTTGGGTACCGTCAATGCTGACCGTGTAGAGCGCATCGCCCTGGTAGGCATCCTGTTGCAACCGCAGCACGAGCGTGTCCGGGCCGCGGCCGATCACTTGTCCGGTTCCAGGGCCGGGTAGGGATTGGCCCGGAACGCTTACGGCAAATGCGGCCGTACCGTTCGACATCAGCGTTGCGGTGCTGCCGGGAACCGACCGGCCACCGAGGGTAAGCCCGGTGACAAAGAGGTTGCGATCGGTGCTGGGTGTCCCGCCCCATGCGTCGTTGATGAACGTCACGCCAACCGTGTGCGTGCCCGGGCTCAGCGTTGTGCTGACAGTAAAGGCCTGGCTCTGCCCGGCGCTGCGCAACGCGGTCGCGGTCAGCACACCGCCGACCTGCGCGCCGTCAACGCTGATGGTGAATTGCGCGTCGCCCTGGTAGGCGTCCTCGGCCACGGACACCACGAGGTTGTTTGCGGGAACTGGAGGATCGTACTGCGTCCACAAGGGTTCGCCACGTAGGACAGTCTGCGCGCGGAGCAGTGCCTCGGTGAAGTAGTAATCACCGTAGATCAACGAGGTATCCACCTCAAAGGTCGCGCCGCCGGTCGCGTGCCGCAGAATGGCCTCGCTCGAACTGGGTGCCAGGTAGGTGGTAGTGCTCAACGAACCAAGAATTTTCAGCGCATTGGTCAGATAGGTTTGCTGATCAGCCGGCGTCTCGACGAGCGTGCTAAGCTTCGTGAGCGCGGAGGCTGTGATAGCAGCGGCTGATGTGTCGCGTGGCGTTGTTGGCGTGACTGGCGCGTTGAAATCCCAATACGGCACGAAGTCGCTCGGGAGGTGCGAGAGGAAGTAGTTGGCAGTGGACTGCGCGGCGGCAAGGAACGCGGGAGCCTTGGTGGCCCCGTAGATCTCGGTGAAGCCGTGGATCGCCCAAGCCTGCCCGCGCGCCCAGGTCGAGCTGTCGCTGTAGCCCTGGTATGTCTCTTGTTCGATCAACGCCCCGGTGTCGGGGTTGAAATCGGCGAGCTGAAACGTGCTCCCGTCCGGGCGGACGATGTTCGCGATCGTCGTGTTCGCATGTGTGATTGCCATGTCTGTCCAAGTCAGGTTGCCGCCATGTCCGGCACCCCACAGCAGCGGCGTCAGGTTCATCATGTTGTCGATGATGACGGGATAGCTCCATGGCCCGAAGGACCATGAGCGTATGGCCTCGGCGTCCGGGTCGTACCGCGATGCCAGTGAGGTCGCTGCCTGCTGTATCACCGCTTGGTAACTCGGGTTTCCGGTCAGCCGGTAGCCGTTGCCGAAGCTGCTTCCAATCATGAAACCGACGTCGTGCGTGTCGGTGCGCGTGGCTTGGCTGGCGAGGGAGGCAGTCCAAGACTCTGCGGCATCGCGCCACTTCGTGTTGCCAGTCGCCTGGTAGAGCAACCATAGCTCGCCGGGGAAAAACCCGCTGGTCCAGTCACTGGCACTACGGGTTGACCAAAGGCCAGTCTCGCCGGTTGAGCGAGGAAAACTGCTGAATGAGCCAAGTCTGGTGACAGTTTTGTCCATCTGCGTTTCGGCGAAGAGCAGATCTGTTTGAATCCCTGCCAGGTCGATCTCTCGGCCACTGCTGGATAGTGAAAAGGCCACCATAACAATTCCTAATCAATCAACCGCGTTAACTTGAGTATGCCTTAGACCTCTGAAATTGAACAGTGTCGTTTACTTCAAGAGAAACGCTGGGCTTTGATCCTGGCTGCGTCAGGTAAGCGAGTGCGAACTGGAATCAGGGGCGCCTCACCATTTGTTTGAAACTGCATGCTGAGCTGAAGCTTCGTAAGTTGGATGGTCATGCCCGGTAGAAGCGCCAGTCACGCAAACCGCTTTGGCTTGGTTCACTAGGTTCAGCATGTCGCTGCCGTCATCTGGGAAACCGCGGAGCGCACGCTCAGCGCCGCGTAACCGTCCTCACCACCAGTGCCGGAGGAGAGGATGGTCAGGAACGTGGTGGCTGTGAGGTTCTGCAGGTTGGTGCCTGTCAGCACGAAATCTATAAAGAACCCGTCGCCGGCGGGTTCCCCAGGTTGGGTGGCCGGCTGCCCTCAAACGATCCACCGGTGCTCACGCCGAAATCGAACTGGCCGTTGGGCGAGGCATCAATGCCGTTGTTGGTCAAACCGAGCAGGTCGAAAGGCAAAGCCGGATCGGTGATGAAGCCGCCAGCATACCCTGCGGCCAGCTTTGGCCTCTCAACCCCGGTTTCCTCGCGCTCAGAAGTAGCCGCCCCGGCGTGTGATCTCTTCCATGCTCTCACCGTCTGCGACCCACTGGAAGATCTCCCGCTCGTTGCCCAGCACCTGCTCGGCCCGTTCCAGCACCGGCAACGCGAGCGCGCGCGGCACCACGATCACGCCGTCCATGTCGCCGAGCACGATGTCGCCAGGCCGTATCCAGGTGGAGCCGAGTCGGATCGGTACCTGGTAATGCGAGATCATGCAGCGCCCGAGGCTGCCGTTCGGGCTGCGATATTTGTAGAACACCGGGAAGTCCTTCTGCAGGATTTGCGCGGTGTCGCGGATGCCGCCGTCAATGGCCGCGCCGCGCACGCCCTTGCCGGTCATGGTGGCCGTCATCACGCCGCCCCACAGCGTGCCCTCCAGGTCCCCGGTGGTGTCCCACACGATGAACGACCCGTCCGCGATCTGGTCGAGCATGGCGGTGCGGAACGTCAGCTCGCCGCTCACCCGGGTGCTGGGCGCGCTTTTGACGGTGAACGCGATCCCGGCGACCGTCCGCTCCG
>JBGSWT010000922.1:0-2067 GCA_041751815.1 Pseudonocardiaceae bacterium | reverse complement strand
CACCGGGTCGGGCAGCACGTAAGGCGGTGTCAGCAGCTGAGCGTTCGGTCCCGATCTGCCGGTGAGGTTGATCTCGTCGATCCGGGCCTGGATCGCCTTCTCCCGGTCCACCGACGCGGTGAGCTGCGTCCGGGCATCGTTGAGGGCGATCTGGGTCGCGGTGCCGGCCAACACGCCAGCCGTGAGCTGCTCCACCTGCGTTTGAATACGAGCGGTGTTCGCGCGTGCCTCAACGAGCTGGGTTTCGAGGTTGCGGGTCACTCCGCTGGGCTGGTCGGCGAGCGCAAGGTACCCGTCCATGACCGCCTGCAGCGTCTGCCTCGCAGCCTCCTTGGTGCTCCCGTGGGCCTCGACCTGGATGACCTCGCTGGTCTGCAGGACTTCCACGCTCAGGTTCTCGTCCAGCTCCTTGAACTGCATCCCCTGCTTCTGGGCGATCGGGCCGAGTACGGCCCGGCTCTTGAGGAACACCAGCTGAGTGCTGAGCTGGCGGTCCTGGCGCAGCGGATCCCCGCCCTGTTGGTCCTGGCCAATGGGATAGAGAATCTCCGCCCGCGCTCCGTAGGTCTTCGGCAAGGCCAGCGCGCCGACCAGCCCGGCACCGGTACCGAGCAGGATCAGGATCAGGGCCACCAGGATCAGGCGCCCCGTCACCCCGCCGCCACCGCGGGGTTCCGAGGCAGGCTCGGTCCGGATCGGTGGGCGCTTCGGTGGGGTCACGTCGCCGGCCCCCGCAGCCTGCTGCGGCTGCTCCTGGGAAGCGACCGAGTGTCCGTTGGATTCACCATTGGCCCCGTAACGGAAGACGTTGTCAACGTTGGTCACAGCGCACCTCCCAGCACATCGCAGACCCGGGCAACCTGCTCGAAGGTCAGAGTTGGAGACATCGGCACGGAAAGAATCCGGCGGGCCACGCGCTCCGTTACAGGCAATTCCTGGGCCCCCGGCAGGGACTCATGGAATGCGGCCAGCGCGGGCTGCTGATGGCAGGGGATCGGGTAGTGCACACCCCATCCAATGCCCGCCGCGGTGAGCGCCTCGCCGACCTGGCGGCGGTCATCGACCTGGATGACCGCTAGGTGGTACACGGGTTCGGCACCCGGCGCCACCGTCACCGGTGTGCAGCGCCGCGGCAGCATCTCCCGGTAGGCCGCCATCGCGGCCGCGCGCCGGGCATTGTCGGCGTCCAGCCGGAGCAGTTTGGCCGACAACAGTGCCGCCTGCAGCGTGTCGAGTCTGCTGTTTCTCCCGACGAAGTCGTGCAGGTAGCGATCGGCTGCGGAGCGCCCGTGGTTGGCAATGCTGCGGATCTTCTCGGCCAGCGCGAGATCACTGGTGACCACCGCGCCGCCGTCGCCGAGGGCTCCGAGGTTCTTGCCGGGATAGAAGCTGAACCCGGCAGCGACCCCCACACTGCCTGCGGTGATGCCCCGGTGCCGTGCGCCGTGCGCCTGCGCGGCGTCCTCGATGAGAGCCAACCCGTGCGCCGCGGCGATCGCCGAGATCCGCTCAGGGTCCACCATCTGGCCGTACAGGTGCACGGCGATGATCGCGGCCGTCGAGGGACTGATCGCCGCTTCCACCGCGTCCGGATCAATCAGCAGGGTGTCAGGGCAGACGTCCACGAAACGTGGCCGCGCGCCGGTTGCGCAGACCGCTTCGGCCGTGGCGATGAACGTGTTCGCCGGGACGATGACCTCGTCACCGCGCCCGATTCCGAGGCCGGCGAGGATGAGCTCCAGCGCGTCGGTCCCGTTGGCCACTCCGATGCAGGTCTGCGTTGCGCAGTAGCTTGCGAACTCGCGCTCGAAGCGCTCGACCTCAGGCCCACCGATGTAACCGCTGTGGTTCAGCACGGTCTTCCAGGCGAGATCGAACTCCTCGCGCAGCCCATTGTTGACGCCCTGAAGGTCTAGAAAAGGAACCCTGCCGGTCATGAGGCCACCCCCCGCCTGAAGTCCGCCCCGGCTGAGTCGGTGCTGCGGGCGATGAGCGCCGGTCGCCCGGTGGCCTCGGCCACGTCGGTAGCGGCCAGGACCCGCACGATGTCCAACCCACGCTCACCCG
>JBGSWT010000921.1:0-2051 GCA_041751815.1 Pseudonocardiaceae bacterium | reverse complement strand
CACCCAGCTCGACCACGACGCGAACGTCCGGCCGTGGGTGCAAGCGGCGCGCCGAGCAGGAGCCACCGTGCGGACCGCAGCCGTGGATCCGCAGACCGCCGAGCTACCAGTGGACGGGGTGCGCGCACTGCTCGGTGAGCGGACCAGGTTGGTGGCCCTGACCGCCGCGTCGAACCTGGTGGGAACCTGTCCCGATGTGACAGCAATCACCTCCGCAGCGCGTGAGATCGGCGCGGTCAGCTTCGTGGACGGAGTGCATCACTCCGCACATGCGCACGTGGACCTGGCGGCACTCGGAGCCGACCTCTACGCCACCAGTGCCTACAAGTGGGCGGGTCCTCATCTGGCGGCTGTCATCGCCGCCGATCCGGTGCTGCTGGAGGGCCTGCACCCGGACCGGCTGCTGCCCTCTCCGGACACCGTGCCGGAGCGCTTCGAGCTGGGTACGAACCCGTTTGCCTCGCTGGCCGGGGTAGTTGCCGCGGTGGCGCACCTGGCAGGGCTGGACGACGCAGCCCGGGGTACCCAGCGCGAACGACTGGCGATCTCCCGCCGAGCCAGCGCAGTGCACGAGGACGCGCTGGGCAGCCGGATGCTGGCGGGCTTGGCGGCCATCCCGGGTGTGACGCTCTACGGCTCTCCCCGCCAGCGCACCCCGACGGCGTACTTCCGCATGGAGGGTCGGGCGTCCGCCGACGTCGCCAAGGCTCTATCGGCACGAGGAATCAACTGCTGGCATGGATACGCCTACGCCTGGGAGCTGGCCGAAGCGTTAGCGCTGCGTGACAGCGGCGGCGCGGTGCGGACCAGCGTGAACTTCTACAACACCGCCACCGAGGTGCAGCGGCTGCTTGACGCTGTCACCGAACTCACCGAACTTCCAGGCATTGAAAACTGATCCGGGGCGGCACCCGTAGAGGTACCGCCCCGGTTGACATGCGTTGACTTGCGTTGACTTGTGGGTGATGTCAGGCGTCGGCCTGGATATCCGCTGCGAGCTCCTTGAGCTTCGGAGAGTGCTCACGGGCGTGGTGGCTGCAGAAGAGCAGTTCTCCACCGGAGGGCAGCACTGCCCGGATGCGGGCGGCGGCGCCGCACCTGTCGCAACGATCGGAAGCGGTCAATTCGGGGCGGGCAAGCGTGCTGGTCATGGCTTCTCCCTCCGTCCGGTCCAGTCTACGCGACCAGACCGGGTCGAACCGGCTGCGGTACTCACCTGCAGGCACTAGCTGGCGGGATCCACCCGTCAACACTGACATCGGATCTCAAGGCTCCACTGTTCCAGACGAACGCCGTCGATGATGTGTTCCCGAGCCCGTGGCGACGACCGTCACGTATCTCAGCTAGTACCGCACGCCATGGATCGACGCAAGGCCTCGCGGTGGTAGTCGCCGATCGCTGCTGTACCGCGCTAGCCTGATCGTCACCAGTGATCGAGACGTTGGCGGGCAGGAGGGCGGGCATGGCCGATGCCGGGGCACTGGCCTTGGACCTGGCCGCTCACGGCGTCGTCGGACTGACCATCGCGTGGGCGGATAACAACGGGATCCCGCGCTCGCGGACCGTGCCGGTCGACTCGCTACCCCTGGTGGCCAAGCAGGGGGTGGGGATCACCGCGCTGTTCGCGGTGTTCGACACCCACGACGCGATCACGTTCAGCCACGAGGGCCTGTCCACGCCGAGTGGCGATGTCCGGTTGATACCGCAGTTGTGCGGGCTGACTCAGCTCGCCGGGCAGCCCGCCCTGGCGTGGGCGCCGGGGCGGCAGGTGGCGGTGGACGGCTCACGCTGGCCCTACGACCAGCGGGGGGTGCTCGAAGCTCAGGTCCAGGCCGCCGCCGCCGAGGGACTGGAGATCAAAGCTGGCTACGAGCTGGAGTTCGTGCTCGTCCAGGCCCGCGACTGCGGTGCGTGCGGCGCGGAGCTTCAGCTCGCGCACCAGGGTCCGGCGTACAGCCCGCACGCCCTACTGGCAGTGGACGAGTTCGTGGCCGCTGTGCTGGCCGACCTGGTGGCCAACGGTGTGCCGGTCAACCAGTTGCACGCCGAGT
>JBGSWT010000920.1:0-2976 GCA_041751815.1 Pseudonocardiaceae bacterium | reverse complement strand
GCTCGCCGCGGCGCGGCGGCTGCCACCTTGGCTCGGTGACGAGCGGCTGCACCGCAGTCATCGTGCGGCACTGGCCCGCAAAGACCCGCAGCACTACCGAGGCCGCTTCGACGATGTCGAGCACGACATGCCGTACTTTTGGCCCGTACGCGGCCAATCCCGGTCCGCACATCAGGACTGAGGTGTCTGCCCACTCATCGGTGCACAGACGACGCTCGTCCTGGTGGCGCAGCAGGGGTTGCGGCCACTGCATTGCCATTCAGCCGCAGCGCGGCGGCAACCAGGCCGCGCCACCCGAGCCGGCAGCGTCCCTTCGAGGCTTTCCCTCGTTACGGGTGATCTAGTGCACGAGGCTCGCAGCGGTTGACGCATCGGTCGCGCTGTCATCGCTCACCCAGAGTGATTGATCTACCACCCGGGTTCGGATCGTCACGCCACCTCGTGCCCGCCCACCCGCGAGATCGGCAGCAGTGAGGCAAAACCGGACCCACATGTTCAGCTGGATCTCCTTGGCCAACCGCAGCCGGCTGTAGAGCAGATCGATAGCCCGACTGCTCGGCCTCGCCCACGCCTCGATCTCAAACCGCAGCCGGGAACCTGCCGGCCGGGCCCGGAACTCGATCTGTCCAGCTTCCAGATGACCGGTCAACGTGGCGAGGCGAAATGATGTGCTGGTCCGGTGCACTACCCGAACCGGACCATCCCAGGGACCCGGCATGCGCACCACGACCTCGTCACCGACCATCAGCCCGCCAGGAGTGCCGGACATTCTCTCCACCGCGGTGACCTCGGAGGGCACAGCTTGGTTGAGGTCGGCGGCGACCTTGGCCGTCAACTCCCGAGCGGTCAGCGACGAGTCCTCGATCTCCACCACGAATAGCCGGCGGAACAGCGGTCCTACCCCGCACTCCATGGGCTGACTGCGATCGTCCACCAGTTGATCGGGCAGCGACGGAGGGAGATCACCGGCATCACCAACCTCGACAGACCGGTGCAACGGCGTTGTCGCCCACAGGTAGCGCCATGAGACAAGCAGAACACCCAGCGTCCAACGGGCCAGGGTGGTCGACCAGCGAACAATCATGGGATATTCCAGCCCCCTGTGTCGCACTCATGGACCTATACCGCCGAAGTACCCACCGGACCAATGGCCTATGCGTCATCGCTGCAACGATTACTCGACGGTCAGCACAGCATCCCGCTCGGTGAGGGGCAGCAGCCGAGCATCGCCCGGCTCGGATTGATCAACTGCAAGGTTCCTCCCACTGCCCGCAGCGCCTGATCGGCGTCCACGAACACGCCGAGCCCGATGGCGCCGACGAAATCCAGCCCGGCTAGGTCCAGCACGATGTGCTGAAAGCCGTCGTGCCGCAGCCGGTCCAGCGTGGCGCGTAGGCCGGGTGCGCTCACCAGATCGAGCGGTCCGAACAGCCGGACGTCGGTGCATGCGGTGTCGCCGAACTCGGCACCAGGGCTGTCCAAAGCCGCCCCCGCAGCCCTCATGTCGAACTCGGCGCAGGTAGAGCTGTGACGCACGGCAGCCCAACTCATTTCACCCCTCAGGGCGGCGCGCAGCGCCTACGGAGTTGGCAGGCACTCACGACCGCTACGTCATGTGCGGGTAGGTGTGATCGGTTGGCGGGTCGAAGGTCTCCTTGATCGTTCGCGGGCTGGCCCAGCGCAGCAGGTTGACCAGCGAGCCGGCCTTGTCGTTGGTGCCCGAGGCCCGGGATCCGCCGAAGGGCTGGCGACCCACGATCGACCCGGTGGGCTTGTCGTTGACATAGAAGTTGCCCGCCGCGAAACGCAGTGCTGTGTGCGCCTGCACCACCGCGGCACGGTCAGTGGCGAAGACCGCGCCGGTCAGCGCGTAGGGGCTGGTGGAGTCGACGATGTCGAGGATCGCAACGTAATCCTCGTCGGGGTAGACGTGTATCGCGAGGATCGGCCCGAAGTACTCCGTCGCAAATACCTCATGCTTGGGATCATCGCCGACCAGCACCGTGGGCTGCACGAACCACCCCAGCGAGTCGTCGCAACGGCCACCGGCGAGCACCTCGATCGACGGATCCGTGGCAACTCTGGTCAGCAGGTCACGGTGCTTGGCGAAGGCTCGGGCGTCGATCACCGCCCCGCCGAAGTTCGACAGATCAGCGACGTCGCCATAGCTGATCGTCCGCGTGGTGTCGGCAAGCTGTTCCCGCACGCCGCCGTCCCACAGCGACCGGGGCAGGTACGCCCGGGAGACCGCGGAACACTTCTGACCCTGGTACTCGAACGCCCCGCGCACCAGCGCCGTCGTCACCGCCGCTGGGTCGGCCGAGGGGTGCGCCACCACGAAGTCCTTACCGCCGGTCTCCCCCACGATGCGCGGGTAGCTGCGGTAGGTGTCCAGGTGGATGGCGATGGTCCGCCAGAGCTTCTTGAAAGTCATGGTGGACCCGGTGAAGTGCAGCCCGGCGAAGTCCGGATCGGCCAGTGCTACCTCGCTGACCGCTGCTCCGTCGCCGGTGACTAAGTTGATCACCCCGGGCGGCAGCCCTGCGACCGCAAGCAGCCGCATTGTGTGATGCGCGGCGAGCTGCTGGGTGGGAGTGGGCTTCCACACCACCGTGTTGCCCATCAGCGCGGGCGCGGTGGGCAGGTTCCCGGCGATTGCGGTGAAGTTGAACGGGGTGATCGCGGTGACGAAGCCCTCCAGCGGTCGGTAATCCATCCGGTCCCACTCACCGGGTGCCGAGTTCGGCTGCTCGGCCAAGATCTGGCGGGCGTAGTGCACGTTGAAGCGCCAGAAGTCGATCAGCTCGCAGGCCGCGTCGATCTCGGCCTGCTGCACCGACTTGGACTGACCGAGCATGGTGGCGGCATTGAGCGTGTCACGCCACGGCCCGGCAGCGAGGTCTGCGGCACGCAGCAGGACCGCGGCGCGCTCGTCGAAGGGCAGCTCGCGCCAGGCCGGTGCGGCCTGCATCGCGG
>JBGSWT010000919.1:0-10108 GCA_041751815.1 Pseudonocardiaceae bacterium | reverse complement strand
GAAGCTTTGACTAACAACGTCCTGCGGACAATCGATACTTACAACGGGCAGGTGGCAGACTTCCAAGAACAGGTGCGTGCTGGGCAGGTGCGCGAGCCGCGGAATATCGTAGACGACTTCATCGACACCGACTCGAGCCGGATTAGCTGGTCAGGCGGCCTCAAGCAGCACTTAGTCAAGGGTCGTACCGCCACGTGGCGGAGTGAGCGTCGCTACGTCGGCGCCTATAGGCCCTTCGTTAAGGAGCACGCCTACTTTGAGACGACGCTTAACGAAAGAGTTTATCGACTGCCGTCCCTCTTTCCCACGGCTGACCATCGCAATTGCGGCATATATGTGGCGGGCGTGTCATCAGCCACACCTTTTGTTGCTCTTGCCACAGATCAACTACCTAACCTGGATCTCAGCGGCGCGGGCAGCCATGGACAGTTTTTCCCTCGTTGGACTTATGCCAGGACCGACGACCTCAATATCGCCCTAGACGGCCCGCACGACGAGCCGGACGTCAACGGCTACGTGCGCGTCGACAACGTATCGGCCGCCGCGATCAGCACCTACCGGGATGCCTACGGTGCCGACGTCACCACAGATGACGTGTTCGACTATATGTACGGACTGTTGCACTCCCCCGACTACCGGACTCGGTACGCCGCCGACCTCAAGAAGGCGCTCCCGCGCATCCCGCTGGTCGCTTCCGCGGAGGACTTCTGCGCCTTCGTGGACGCTGGTCGCGGGCTGATGGCGCTGCACATCGGGTATGAGTCGGTCGACCCATACCCGCTCGCCGAGACCAACACGGCGCCCAACGGCACGACGGAGGTCGACCGGTACCGGGTGACGAAGATGCGCCACCCCGGGCGGGGCCGGACCCATGACCTCTCGACCCTGATTTACAACGCCTACATCACTGTCACTGGCATACCGCCGCAGGCTCACGAGTACCTGGTTGGGTCCCGCTCCGCCCTAGCTTGGCTGATCGACCGCTACAAGGTCAGCACGGACACCGCCTCTGGCATCGTCAACGACCCCAACGCCTGGGGTGCCGAGCACGGCGACCCGCGCTACGTGCTCGACCTCGTCAAGCGGATCGTGACGGTCTCGGTGCGAACGGTCGAGTTGGTCGACGCCCTCCCCCCACTCGTTCTGACGGGCGAGCAGGACACCCCGAGGTGATCGTTGACCATGGGCACGGGGTGCCGCGGCACCCGCAACGCTTCGACCGGCAGTTGTGGGTGGAGCACGGTTTCGACTCCGCGGAAGACAGTGACCTGTGGAGCGACCGCGCGTGTGGGGTCGCCTGCGTCAGCATGATCCTGGAGTACGTCACCGGACGGCCGGTGTCGACTACAGACCTGCTGCACGAGGGTCGGGGCATCAGGGCGTACTCCGAGCGTGGCTGGATTCATAGGGGCCTAGCCGACCTGCTCGTCCGCCACGGCGTGCCAGCTGAGGCTCGGGCCGTGGACTCACTTGAGGAGCTGGGCCGCCTGGTTGTGGCGGAAGGACCTGCCATCGCCTCGGTGACGCTGCATTTTCCGGAGAGCGGCTCGACGCGAGGCGGGCACCTCGTGCTCGTCACCGGCGTGGACTGGCAGAGTGCGACGGTGACGGATGTCCACTTCAACGATCCCTCCCGATGGGGGGCGGACAACAACCGCGTGTCGGCTGCCCGGTTTGCTGCCAGCTTCACGGGCCGTGTCGTGACCACGCGTACTACAACTTCACGCACTGGCGACGAGCCCGTCGCATGATCCGATTAGAGGACCTCCTCGCACTTCCTGGTGCGACGCTTCTAACGGCCGGGCCCGCAACGTTTGGCAACGTCAAATTTGACACCCGGACTCTGACGCCCGGTGACCTGTTCGTGGCCCTGACGGGCGCCGCACGCGACGGACACGCGTTCATCACCTCGGCGGTGCACGCCGGGGCGGCTGGTGTCCTGGTCGCCATGGCTCCCGCCCAGGCGTTGCCGGGGGTGACCGTCGTGCAGGTGCCCGACACTCTGGTCGGCTTGCAGCAGCTCGCCGCGGCAGCACGGCAACGATTTGCCGGCCCGGTCATCTCGATCACCGGCAGTGTCGGCAAGACCACCACCAAGGCCATGACCGCAGCTGTCCTCGCGGCCGGACACCGCCCGTACGCGAACGAGGCGAGCTTCAACAACCACATCGGTGTGCCGCTCACCCTGCTCGGCATAAACGGAGCTCACAGCCACGCAGTCAGTGAGATTGGGACCAACCATCGGGGCGAGATCGCCGCCCTCGCAGCGTTGGTCGACCCGGACCTCGCGGTCGTGACCACCGTCGGCTACGCACACCTTGGGAACTTCTCATCCCGCGAGGACCTGGCGGCGGAGAAGACCGACCTGTTGCGGGCGGTCCGACCTGGTGGGCACTGGATCATCAATGCTGACGACCCGCTGATCGCCGCAGAAGTGGCCGGGATCGACCGCCCGGACGTCACCCGCACCACAGTCGGATTCACGTCGGGTGTCGAGGTACGCGCCGTCGATGTCGTGATCAGTCCGGCCGGCACGTCCGGGCGCCTTGAAGTCGACGGGCAAACGCACCCGCTCACGCTGCCGACCCCAGGACGGCACGTCGTCGCCAGTGCGTTGTTCGCCCTGGCCATCGGTCGTTACTACGGCGTCGCGGTGCCAGCGGGGATCGCGGCTCTCCAGACCATGTCCATGCCAGCCGGCCGAGCGCAGGTCCGTGACTTCGGCGGCGGGCTGACGGTCATCGACGACAGCTACAACGCCAGCCCGGACGCGATGCTCTCGGGTCTGGACCTCCTGGCCGCTCTTCCCGGAGTGACAAAAGTTGCTGTACTCGGGGAGATGCGCGAGCTGGGCGACCACTCGGTCACCCTGCACGCCCTGATCGGAACACATGCCCACGGCCGCGCGACCGACCTGGTCACGATCGGTCAGGCGACGACCGCGCTCACAGCTGCCGCGATGGCTGCCGGGCACAACCCAACACGGATGCGGACCGTCGACTCCGCTCGCGCCGCTCTGGCAGCCACGGCGGACCTTCTCACCAATTCACCTCGACCGGCCGTGGTATTGATCAAGGGATCTCGGTTCATGCACACCGAACGGGTCCACCTTGGCCTGGCTGGCCACCGAGTGACGTGTCCGCTACCGGTGTGCACGCTCTACATCAACTGCAGGGAGTGCCCGCAACTCAGCAGTTGAGCGGCGGGCCGCCTCAGGCGGGGAGGATGTGTGGCAGCGTCGCCGAGTGCAACATCAGCAGTACGGTCTCGTCGTAGGTCAAACCTAGCGCCGCGGTACAGGCTACGAAGTTGCTACGACGGGTCATTCCCGGGATGGTGTTGATCTCCAGTACGCGGACGTCGCCGTCCGGCCCGAGGATGACATCCACTCTCGAGAACCCACGGCAGCCCATCACCTCGTGGACACGCACCGCGATCCGCTCAACCTCGCTCACCACATCCTTAGTGGCAGCGAGCGGCCGCATCTGAGCTTGCGCGCCACCGTCTTTGTCGAGTTTGACGATCTCGTCATAGAACTCACCGTCGAAAGAAATCTCCATCGGTGGTGCTGCGACCGGCGTTCCTCTGACATCCAGGACAGCCACCGTGACCGAACGGCCCGGGAGGAACTCCTCGACGAGAAGTTCACCAGGCTCCGGAACACCTACGCTGTCGCCGAGGTCGACAGCTGAGGCGAGTAGCCGCATCCCGACGCTGCTGCCACCGCCGACCGGCTTGGCAATTGCCGGCAGCGGGATGTCAGCAAGGCGCATCTCGTCTACACCAAGGGGCCGAAGTGTCCGGTGCGGGACCGCGTAACGCGCGACGGGGATGCCGCAGCCGGTCATTACGCGTTTGAAGACCAACTTGTTCAGCCCGACCGCGCCGGTGAGGACACCGGAGCCCGTGTAGGGCTTCCCGAGGTAGTCGAGAAGACCTTGCAACCGGCCGTCCTCCCCGTACTCACCGTGCGCGTTGACGAACACTACATCGACACTCTTGACTTGCTCTGTGAACAGCGGTGATGTGCTGTCGAGATGCTGTGGCGCAAAGCCCTGGCGGGTCAGCGAGTCCATCACCGCCGTCAGGCTGAGTGAAGTCGCTGGCGTGCGCTCGATGAAGAACCTGTCTTCTGTCGACCGCGGGCCGAAGACCACCCCGATGACCGCCCCGGCACAACGACGGCGAAAATCTTTCAGCTCCTGACGTAGTCCTGGCAGGTCGAACTGGCTGGCGTCCTCAGACACGGCTGACTGGAGGGCGGCCGAAAGTGGTACCCCGGTCGTCGCGGCACTCTTCACGCGACGACCGGGCATCACTGACCCGCCTCTCGATGGCTCTTGCGGCCGCTTGGCAAGAACTGACAGATTCACTGTATCTCCTTCGCTAGTTCAAGAAGCGCCGAGGACTTCTCGGCCGCTTCACATAACATTAGGAATCGTCACCCGCGCAGTGAGTGGCGTTTGCGGAACACGCAAAGACCTTGCGTTACACGCCCATCACGGAGGAGAGTTACCGCCAACCTCGACAAGGGAGGTGTGCGTGGCAAGCAACGAGTCACGGCCCTGGAGCCAGCTACCGGCGGCGCGGTCGGCAGCTCTGGCCGGCGACAGAGGAACCTTGGTCCGGTTGGCGCGCACCGCGGCCGGCTTGACTCTTGCCGAGGCGGGCTCGCGGGTCGGCTATTCGGCGGCCACGATGTCGCGGTTCGAGCGTGGTCGACGCCCCCTGACTGATGTCGTCGTGATGCGGCGGTTCGCCGAGGCTTTCGACATCCCATCGGGCATGCTCGGCCTACGCGACACCGTCGAACCTGACCAGGACCGGGGATACAGCGGGCAGCAGCAATCGCGTGCAGCGCAGGACGGCGAGGACCCGATGCGACGACGAGACGTACTCACGGGGATTGCGCTTGCTCCCTTGCTGGCTGCGGTGCCCCCGCCCGCCACGTCGTCGGGCAATCGACTGTTCACGGCACTGCATGATGCCCTCCTGCACCCCGCTGTCATGGCGCCGGCGCCTGCGCAGCACCTCGACGACGTGTCACAGGTCAAGGCCGACCTCGACCGCTGTATGCGTGCCTTCCAGGCGAGCAACTACCCGGCCCTGACGTCACGGCTGCCGCCACTCGTCCGACGCGCGGCGCAACTGCCCCTGACCGATGCCTCGTCTGCCGCTGTTGCTGCGGCGGTGCTCAACACGGTCTCGCGCGTGCTCATCAAGTTCGAGACACCGGGCCTGGGATGGATCTCCGCGGACCGGGCCCTCGCCGCCGCGCGGGCAAGTGGCGACCCTGCGGTCATGGCTTCGTGCACGCGAAGCATGGTGTCGTTGTGCCGCCGGGACGAGCACTACGGCGCCGCGCAACACCTGGCCCTGGATGCGGTGGCCCAACTCGACGTCGACGGTCCGCGGCCGGACCCCGGTCATCTGTGCCTGCAGGGCATGCTGCTGGGCAACGCCGCCTACGCCGCGGCCCAGGACGGACGCAGGGACAAGGCAGCGGAGTTGCTGGACGCAGCCCAGGAGGCCGCGGATCGCCTGGGAGGGGACGGGGCCAACCTTCATTGGACGGCATTCGGTCCGACGAGCGTCAGACTTCATCGGATCAGCGTCGCCTACGCGCTCGGTGACGCCGGGACCGCCATTTCTCATGCCCGCCTGGTGGACCCCCAATCTCTGCGACTCCCTGAACGCCGCTCGCGGTACTGGGTCGATGTTGCGCGGGCGTGGGAGCAGTGGGGCAGATCCGAAGCGTGTTTCCGCGCCTTGCTCGCGGCCGAACGCGACGCACCTGAGGAGATCCGGGCCAGGCCGGTCGTTGCCGACCTGGCCCGGAAGCTCCTGGACGCCCCCGTCAGCCTCCCCGGTGTCCGTGACTTCGCACGGCGAGTGGGAGCCGCGTGAAGTCGCCGAGCTGAGTAGTTGGGCGGTCAGGCCGTACGCACGGCACCGAGCACGCTCATCCCGGCCGCCCGCCGGGCGGGCAGGTGGGCGGCCAGCAGTCCCGCGACGACAGTTGCCGAGGCCTGTGACGATTCGTAGTCGTCCGGCGATACCACCACCGCCGACCCGCCTCTACCACGCGCGAGGACCACCGCCTCTCGGTCATCCGTCACGAGTCGGAAGTCGCGGCGAGGTCGGCGGTAGCTGATGTGAATGATGTGGATCTCATGTCGCACCTCCGGACATCGATCACTCAGACGCGCGCCCGGGTAGCGGTCGCCCCCGGCCTCATGGTCGTCAGTCGAGCATCATGACCTGACTGCCGAAACGTGGATCGTGACCCAGCACTGTCGGTCATCATGCCCCTGTGACGTCGACTGTCGAGGAGTTGCTGGACCGGTTGTACTTCGGTGCCGAGAGTGAATCCGAGAAGGGCGACCGGTTCGAGCGCTTCGTCGAACGGTTCCTGCAGGTCGACCTGCAGTGGTCGCACCGCTTCTCACAGGTGTGGCGCTGGATGGACTGGCCGGGGCGCGACGGCCGCCCGGACACCGGAGTCGACCTCGTGGCCGAGGAGCGCGCCACCGGCGAGATGGTCGCCGTGCAGTGCAAGTTCTACGACCCCCGGCACACGCTGTCCAAGGCCGACATCGACTCGTTCCTCTCGGCGTCCGGCAAGTCGCCGTTCGCACAACGGCTCATCGTGTCGACCACCGACCACTGGGGGCACAACGCGGAGCAGGCTGTCGTCGGCCAGCAGGTCCCGGTGCAGCGACTGCGGCTGGAGGACCTCCGCGACTCGAGCATCGATTGGTCTCGTTTCGACCCGGCCGTCCCCGAAATGCTCCAGGTCAAGCGAGGTAAGCATCTGCTCCCGCATCAGGTCAAGGCGCTTGATGCGGTCGTCGCCGGCTTCGACAGCAATGACCGCGGCACACTGATCATGGCCTGCGGAACGGGGAAGACCTTCACCTCCCTGCGGGTCGCCGAGCGGCTCGTTCCTCCCGGAGGTTCGGTGCTGTTCTGCGTGCCCTCGATCGCGCTGTTGTCGCAGTCGCTGCGCGAGTGGTCACGCGAGGCCGAGGTCCCGCAGCGGCAGTTCGCCGTGTGCTCGGACTCGCGAGCGGGCCGCAGAGGTAGCAGCGAGGCCGACGAGGACATGACGGTCGTGGACCTGCCGCTGCCGGCGACCACGGACCCCGCCAAGCTGAGTGTTGGTCTCGCGGCCAGAACAGGGCGGGTGGGCCCGGAAGGCATCACTGTCGTGTTCACCACCTATCAGTCAATGGAGGTCATAGCCGAGGCGCAGCGCCAAGGCGCTCCGCGTTTCGACCTCATCGTCTGCGACGAGGCCCACCGGACGACCGGGATCACGGCGGCGGGCGCGGAGGCATCCGCTTTCCTCACAGTGCACGACGACGGCGCTGTCGGGGCGCGGCGTCGGCTCTACATGACCGCGACCCCCCGGCTCTATGGCGGCGACGCCAAGTTCAAGGGTCGTGAGGCGCAGGCAGTGTTGGCGTCAATGGACGACGAGTTGATCTACGGGCCGCAGTTCCACCGCCTTGGCTTTGGGGAGGCCGTGTCCGACGGCCTGCTCAGCGACTACAAAGTGCTCGTCCTGGCAGTTGATGAGACGAGCGTCGCGCGCACGTTCCAGACCCAGATGGCCGAGGACTCTGAGCTGCGCCTCGGCGACGCCGCCAAGATCGTCGGTTGTTGGAACGGGCTGGCCAAGCGCGGCCAAGCCGAGTCAGGGTTTGGTGACGACCACGCACCGATGCAACGAGCCGTGGCCTTCGCCCGCACCATCGCGGACTCCAAAGCCTTCACCGCCCGCTTTCGGGATGTGGTGCAGACCTACGGCAACGCCACCGAGGGCGGCGACGTTCTGGCGACAGAGGTGGAACACGTCGACGGCACCTCAAACATTTTGGTCCGGAACGCGAGGCTGGACTGGCTGCGCGATGACACACCCGCCGGCACCTGCCGAGTGCTGTCCAATGCCAGGTGCCTGTCCGAGGGCGTAGATGTGCCCGCGCTCGATGCTGTGATGTTCCTCAGCGCGCGACGTTCGCAGGTCGACATCGTGCAATCGGTCGGTCGGGTGATGCGTCGGGCGGACGGTAAGCGGTTCGGCTACATCATCCTGCCTGTCGGTATCCCAGCGGGCATTGCGCCCGAAGTGGCGCTTCGCGACAACAGCAGGTACTCGATCATTTGGGAGGTCCTGCAGGCACTACGCGCCCACGACGAGCGCTTCGAGGCAATGATCAACAAGATTGACCTCAACGCTGGCCGAGACGACCGGGTCCAGGTCATAGGGGTCGGCGGAGGACCTGAGGAGGACGGGGCCGCCGGCGCAGTTGCCTCCGCGAAACAACTTGTACTCGACCTACCGCAGCTCGATGAGTGGCGCGACGCCATCTACGCCAAGATCGTCGACAAGGTCGGCAGCCGGCGGTATTGGGACCGGTGGGCCGAGGACGTCGTCGACATCGCGGACGCGCACCGCACCCGGATCGCGGCGCTGCTGTCCGAGCCCGGCACCGGCGTGTACCGCGAGTTCGACGCCTTTCTCACCGGGCTGCGGGGCAACCTGAACGACGGAATCAGCGAGGGTGACGCGATCGACATGCTGGCTCAGCACCTCATCACGCGACCGGTCTTCGACGCCCTGTTTGAGGGCTACTCATTCGCCGAGCACAACCCGGTGGCGCGCGTGATGCAGGACATGCTGACCATCCTTGACCGCAATGGACTGCAGGCGGAGAATGCGTCACTGGAGGGCTTTTACGAGTCTGTGCGGATGCGGGTACGTGGCATCGACAACGCCGCGGGCAAGCAGCGCATCGTCATGGAGCTGTATGAGAACTTCTTCAAGGTGGCGTTCGCCAAGACTGCGTCCAGCCTGGGGATCGTCTACACCCCCACCGAGATTGTCGACTTCATCCTACGCGCCGCGGACGACGTGCTCAGAGCGGAGTTCGGCACCTCGCTGTCCGACGAGGACGTTCACATCCTCGATCCGTTCACCGGAACCGGCACCTTCATCACCCGGCTGCTGCAGTCGGGGCTGATCCGGCCCGAGGATCTGGCTCGCAAGTACGCGAACGAGTTGCACGCCAATGAGATCCTTTTGCTGGCGTACTACATCGCCTGCATCAACATCGAGAGCGCTTATCACGATCTTGCCGGAGGACAGTACGAGCCGTTCCCGGGGGCGGTGCTGGTCGACACATTCCAGGCAAGTGAGGCCGTGGACGTCATGGACCAGGGCGTGTTCCCCGTCAATCACGCGCGCGTCCAGCAGCAGAACCACCTGCCCATCCAAGTGATTGTCGGTAACCCGCCGTATTCCAGCGGGCAGGAATCAGAGAACGACAACAACCGCAACGTTAGCTACCGCAGTCTTGATGCCTCTATCCGAGCAACCTACGCAGCACGGTCACTGGCCAAGAATAAAAACACGCTGTACGACTCTTACATCAGGGCTATCAAGTGGGCGACAGGACGAATAGGTGATCGAGGAGTGGTCGCCTTTATTACGAACGGCGCTTGGATTTACTCAAACTCCGCGGACGGGATGCGACAAACGCTGGCCGAGGAATGCTCATCAATCTACGTCATGAACCTTAAGGGAAACGCTAGAACTGCAGGCGAGCAACGCAAGAGAGAGGGTGGTGGAGTATTTGCGGAAGGAGCCAAAACAACTGTCGCGATCGTGGTACTGGTTAAGAACTCTTTAGCCCCCGAGCAGGGTGTTGTTAGCTACTTCGCTGCGGATGACTACTTGGACCGCCAAGACAAGCTCCGTCTCGTCGATCAAGGCTCGATCGATGTAATGCCGTGGCGCCGACTGATGGCCAACAATCACGGCGACTGGATCGACCA
The DNA here is from genome assembly GCA_041751815.1 of Pseudonocardiaceae bacterium. Classification (GTDB taxonomy): domain Bacteria; phylum Actinomycetota; class Actinomycetes; order Mycobacteriales; family Pseudonocardiaceae. Next base: position 268 of record JBGSWT010000919.1, on the reverse strand, counting down.
TCGTGATGATGTGTTTGCGACCTATATGACAATCAGCGCGAAAGATGACGCCGGTTCAGCGGTACTAAAGACCCATTCGCAAGGGCTTAAGACCAACCGCGATGCGTGGGTGTACAACTTCTCTCAAGAAGCTTTGACTAACAACGTCCTGCGGACAATCGATACTTACAACGGGCAGGTGGCAGACTTCCAAGAACAGGTGCGTGCTGGGCAGGTGCGCGAGCCGCGGAATATCGTAGACGACTTCATCGACACCGACTCGAGCCGG
>JBGSWT010000918.1:0-3714 GCA_041751815.1 Pseudonocardiaceae bacterium | reverse complement strand
AACCGGGTCTTCCTCCCGCGAGCCGACATCGCCACCGAGAACCTCGTCGCCGGCCTGATCGACCTGGGCTGGGAGGTCGACGACGTGACGGCCTACCGCACGGTGCGCGCCGCCCCGCCGCCCGCCGAGACCCGTGAAATGATCAAAACCGGCGGCTTCGACGCGGTGTGCTTCACGTCCTCGTCCACGGTGCGCAACCTGGTCGGTATCGCGGGCAAACCGCACGCTCGAACGATCGTCGCCTGCATCGGCCCGGCTACTGCGGAAACTGCGGTCGAGTTCGGTCTCCGGGTGGACGTGCAGCCCGAGGTGGCCCAGGTCGACGCCCTGGTCGACGCCCTGGCCGAACACGCCGCCCAACTCCGCGCCGAAGGCGCGCTGCCCCCACCCCGCAAAGCCAAGAGCCGCAGACGCTAGTCCGTCCCTTCTACCCGCGTTCTGGATGCAGACTGCTGTAATTCGGGGCCTGATTACCGCGTTCTGCATCCAGAACGCGGTGGGATAGGGAGCGCCCATGTACCCGATTAGTCGGGCGCGGCGGTTGCGGACTACGGCGGCTATGCGCCGGCTGGTGAGGGAGACCTCGGTGGTTCCGCGCCAATTGGTGCTGCCGGTGTTCGTCAAGCAGGGTGCCACCGAGCCGCTGCCGATCGCCACCATGCCGGGCGTCGTCCAGCACACTGCGGAATCGCTGCGCAAGGTCGCCGCTGATGCCGTGGCAGCCGGGGTGGGCGGCATCATGCTCTTCGGCGTGCCTACGGCCAGGGACGCCACCGGCTCGGGCGCCATCGACCCTGACGGCGTGCTCAACGCGGCACTGCGCGACGTGCGCTCCGAGGTCGGCGACGACATCGTGATCATGGCAGATACCTGCCTGGACGAGTTCACCGATCACGGGCATTGCGGCCTGCTGGACGCCACCGGTGAGGTGGACAACGACACCACCCTCGCGGTGTACGCCGAGATGGCCGTTGCCCAGGTCCAAGCGGGGGCGCACCTGGTCGGGCTCAGCGGCATGATGGATGGTCAAGTCGGGGTGGTGCGGGAGGCGCTGGACGCCGCCGGGCACCAGGACGCGGGAATCCTGGCCTACAGCGCCAAGTACTCCTCGGCGTTCTACGGGCCGTTCCGCGATGCGGTGGAATCACAGTTGACCGGTGACCGCATGACCTACCAGCAGGACCCGGCGAACGCCCGCGAGGCGCGGCGGGAAGCGGCGTTGGATCTTGCCGAGGGTGCGGACATCGTGATGGTCAAGCCCGCGATGTGCTACCTGGACGTGCTGCAGGCCGTCGCCGAAATCTCCGACGTTCCGGTCGCGGCCTACCAGGTGTCCGGCGAGTACTCGATGGTGGAGGCGGCGGTAGCGCAGGGTTGGCTGGACCGGCGGCGTGCCGTGGTGGAGACACTGACCTCGATTCGCCGGGCCGGTGCTGACCTGGTGCTGACCTACTGGGCGGTGCAGGCCGCCGGCTGGCTGCGCTGAGGTGGATCGCTGTGACTGGGGGAGATAGGCACGACTACCGTCACAGGCATGACAACGCCCCGTCCCCAGGCGGAAATCCGGCCCAAGGAGGTCGAGATCTCCTTCTGGCTCTGGATCAGCACCATCGTGCTCGGCCTGGTCGGCAGTGTGCCCATATTCTTCCAGTTTGACCAGCTTCGTGCCCAGGCGATCAATCAGGCGCTCGCCAATGAGCCGACGCTGGACCGGTCGACGATCGAGAGTGTCACCACTGGGGCGCTCGTCGCTGGAGCCGTGATCGGGCTGCTGCTGGTCGTCGCCCAGCTCCTCTTCGTATTCCTCATGCGCGGCGGTCGCAATTGGGCGCGAATCGTGCTGGCTGTGCTCGGTGGGCTGGTCGTACTGTTCGGGCTGATCGGCTTTGTGGGCACCACGGGGGCGATGGGTGCCGGTTCATTGCTGCAACTCCTGCTGTTGATCGGGGCGATCGTCGCCATGTTCCTGCCCGCGGCCAACGCCTGGTTCCGCCCCCGCCGCGCCGAGTTGTGAGGCGTGTCCTGCCCCGACATGGAGACATATCGGGGTTATCGGGGTCGTCACACCCCGATATGTCTCCATGTCGAGAGGCGAAGGGTCTCAGGAGAGGAGCTGTTGGTGCGGTCGCGTCGCCGTGTCGTGGTCGTCGTGACTGAATTGCTCGCCGTCATTGTGCTGGTCTGGCTGACCTGGTGGTGCTGGCATCGCGGCGTGATCGTCGCGATGCACAATGGTGTGGCGCTGCGCCGGATCGAGGGGCGCTGGTGGGCAATAGCCACCGGCGCGGCCACGCTGGCCGGCATTCTGATGCTTGACGCACTGCGGCAGGTGATCCTCGTCGGTGCAGCCCGCGTGCGCCGGCATCCGTCCGAAGGCGAGCTGCGATACCGCTAGTGGTTGCCTGGCAGCGATCGTGATTCCGTGATGGCTACGCGGTACCGGCCGCCGTGCTCGCCTCAGTCGCCTCGACCAGGGGTGCTCCACAAGCACACGTGTAGGGCTGGCCGCCGGACGGGCAGTGGCATTCTTCCTCGATCCGAACCCGACAGTCGCATCCCTCATGCTCGCAAGTGAGCACGGTTCCTTTGATGTATTGGGTGGATTGCGTCATTCCGACCTCCCGTCTGAAACCAAAATTCGTATGCAATGGCACGCATATTACTCCTGTTCAGCTGGCACCATGCCGGCATGATGGTGACGCGTACAGCTCCTTCGTGCACCTTGCCATCACTCGCAGCGATGAGGTTGTCACCACACCTGAGCGTGCACCCCAGGGGATGCCGGCGCCACGATCAACCACGTGGGGGAGACTGGCACCATGGCGGCCACCGAGTCGGCTCGGCTGTTCGACCGGGCCAGCACCGTGATCCCCGGCGGGGTGAACTCCCCGGTACGGGCATTTCGTGCGGTCGGTGGCACGCCGCGTTTCATGGTCCGGGCATCGGGGCCCTACCTCTGGGACGCCGACGGCACCCGCTATGTCGATTTGGTCTCGTCCTGGGGACCGATGATCCTGGGCCATGCGCACCCGGCGGTGGTCGATGCGGTGCGAGCGGCCGCGTCCCAGGGGCTGTCCTTCGGGACCCCCACCACCGGGGAGATCGAGCTCGCCGAGGAGATCGTGCGCCGGGTCGAGCCGGTCGAGCAGGTCCGCCTGGTCAATTCCGGCACTGAGGCGACGATGAGCGCGATCCGGCTGGCCCGCGGCGCTACCGGCCGTGCCGGGTTGGTCAAGTTCGCCGGGCACTACCACGGACACGTCGATGCGCTGCTGGTCGCCGCCGGGTCCGGCCTCGCCACCTTCGGGCTGCCATCCAGCCCCGGTGTCACCGGTGCGCAAGCCGTGGACACGATTGTGCTGCCCTACAACGACCTCGACGCGGCGCGTGCCGTATTCGCCTCGCGGGGTAACGAGATCGCCTGCGTCATTGCCGAGGCGGCCGCCGGCAACATGGGCGCGGTACCACCCGATCCGGGCTTCAATGCCGCGCTGCGTGAGCTGTGCCACGCTCACGGCGCGCTGCTGGTGCTGGATGAGGTGATGACCGGTTTCCGCGTCTCGGCCGCCGGCTGGTTCGGGCTTGAGCAGGTGCCGGCTGACCTCTACATCTTCGGCAAGGTGATGTCCGGCGGGTTGCCGGCGGCGGCGTTCGGTGGCTCGGCGGAGCTGATGTCCCACTTGGCGCCGGCCGGGCCGGTCTATCAGGCGGGCA
>JBGSWT010000917.1:0-7063 GCA_041751815.1 Pseudonocardiaceae bacterium | reverse complement strand
CCGCTGCGGCTGCGGGCGCACGACCACCGCGATGCCACCGTGGGGGGCGGCCGGCAACGTGGTCTACGGGCCGACATCGATGCCGATTTCCTAGCGCTCTGTCCTGTAATTCAATTGAGTAGACGCCATGACCTGATCAGTCGTGGCGCACGGTTCGCAGCCGAAAATAGGAATTTCTGGCAGGTCACTTAAGTGCACGAGACTACGGAGCCGACCAACGTACTGCCGTGTGCACCGACCACCGCCGGTCGCCGATCCGGCCCGCGCGAGCACGGCGGCAGGCCGAACGCAGCAAGCGTGCCGGACCGGCCGGGCGAGTAACGACGCAACCCAGCCACACCAGCGCCGGCGTAGCCGGGGCCCTGACTCCTATAAGCACCAAATTCGGCAGCAACGCAGGTGGAGCGCTCGATTTCAAGTTATGCACGCGCCCGTTCAGTCACATCCCAGAATGCGCTGACGTGCGGTTTGAGTGCAGGTTGAGCAACGGCAGCAGCATCAGGTGTGCCTCCGAACGGGCGCGAACTGAGACCCAAACTGAAACCCGGCAAGATCACGGGATTACGTAGTGCATGATCGGCACCAGCAGCAGCGTAGGTGGACAGCCACGATCAGCACGGCAGCACTCACGGCCCTGGCGTTCGGGATCAGCCAGCTCACCTAAACGCCTGCGAGGTGCTGTCACTCCCGCCTCGCAAAGCGTGATCAACCCTATCGACCACTGCCGACCAGTGCCGTCCGCTGCCCGTTAGCGCTGTTCAGCCGCCATCCAATGGCGCTGGCTGTCAACGAGTGTCAGCGGTTTTGCTCCCTTTCTGCTCCCTCTGCTCTTCGAGGGCGGTGGTCGCTTGCCGGGCCAGAGCGTTGTCAGGGGGCTCTCAGCGCTGGGCGGTGGGACGCTGGGGTGGCGGTCAGTCCAGGTAGTCGCGCAAGCCCTCGGAGCGGCAGGGATGGCGCGCAACTTGGACATCGTCTTGGATGCGACCTGCCGGACGCGCTCTCGCGTGACCCCGTGGACGTAGCTGATCTCATCGAGCATGCGCGGTTGACCGTCGGTGAGACCGAATCACAACCGGACAATGCTGGCCTCCCGTTCGGACAGCGTGGCCAGCACGGACTGCAGCTGGTCTTGCAGCAGGGTCAAGGAGACCGCGTCGACTGCGACCACGGCCTGGGGGGCCTCGATGAAGTCGCCGAGCTGGGAGTCGCCCTCCTCGCCGATGGTCTGGTCCAGTGAGATGGGTTCCCGAGCGTACTGTTGGATCTCCACACCTTGGCCGGGGTGAGGTCGGCCTCCTTGGCCAACTCCTCCGGGGTCGGATCGCGTCCCAAGTTCTGCCGCAACTCCCGATGGATGCGGCCCAGCTTGTTCAACACCCCCGCATCGCGCCGGCCAGACCCAACGTGCGTATCAACCGTTCCACCCGGCACCGGCCACCACGATCCCCTCCCGGTTCAGCACGGCAGCAGTACCCGCGGGTGGTGGTGTGGCGCTGCGGCATCCACCGGACACCAGCCGGCCAGGAGTGCCAGGGGTGCGCTGACCAGGGCGAACTCCTCACCTGGGACGACATCCGAGGCGAACGGAGGGACACCCGATGACCATCTACGACCAGGTGTGCCCCAGCTGCGACCGGACCGACAGCACCCACTGGGTCGGCAGCACACCCAGCACGGACTCATGGGCCTGCCGCTGCGGTCACGAGTGGACCATCACCATCGAGCCTGTGCCCGCGGAGGTGCCGAGATGACTCGCCGGGTCCTGGTCACCGGATCCCGGACCTGGACCGATGCGACGACCATCCGCCAGGCCCTCGCCGAGGTCTGGGGAGACGGGACCGCGGTCCTGGTCAGGATCGCCAAGCGGTACATGCACGTGCCGCGCGAGCTGGTAACCGCGATCGCGGCCGAGGTCGGCGCCCTCATGTGGGCGAATACAGATGATGACTAAAGTGAAGCCGCGACGCTTAGTCCCACGTGGCCGGTTCGATCGAATTACCCGCGGCGATGTCGATCCGGATTGAGTCGTCGTCCGGGACTACGAAGACCCGGTCGTGCCCCCGCCGCCAACCTACGGGCAGCAGCAGATACTTATCCGTTGAGCGGGCAAGAAATCGGATCCCGCTGTACTGGTAGCGATATCTGCTGTCCGGTTGAGCGATTTCGGCGACCTCTACACCGGTGCCGTTTAACGCGATCCTTTCGGCGCTGTAGATCACAACCGCAGGTCTTCGGTCAGGTAGCTCGGCGACGATGTTGGCAGCAGCTTGCCTGCCGCCCTGGTCGGCGTACAGGCTCACCGCCCACAGTGCACCCAGCAGGCCAATCGCAAGTAGGACCAGGGCCTGAACCTGAGGGTGCGATGCCGGGGGTGTGGCGAGTCCCTCCAGATGTGTCGAACGCAGGTGAGCGACATAACCGAGCAGCGCAACGCTCACGATGATTAGCAACGGCAAGGCGAGCCCCGACGGCCAACCGAGCTGGTCCGGAAACAGCATTCTGATTATCCCCACAGCGGCCAAAGCGACTGCGACCCCGCGCGTCACGGTCACGATCCACCGGCCCATGCGCCGTGCTCGGCTCCCCGCGGGCATCCCCAGCGCCCGCAGCACCAGGAGCCGATGCAAGCCCAGTAACACGAGAGCGACCAATGCCACGCGCATGAACGGCATGAACGTGACGTTGACGCTGCGCAGCAGGTAGCCGGTCGTGCTGTACCCAACCAGGGTGGTGTCCAGGCCGAAGTAGCGCGCGGTGGCTTGGGCACGTACCCACCCGAAGTAGTAGAGCAGACCGGTGATCAACACCGTTTGAGAAGTAATCGTTCCGGCAATAGCCAGGGCGCTCGAAAGATCAGCTTTCGGACGCTGCGCTTGCGCAATCTGCGCCCTATCACCGTCGGGTGAGACGCTAGCGACGGATACCTCCGAGATAGAAGTCGTCATTCCGTGAACTCCGGCGATGATGAGGGGTTCTGCGACGGAACAGGGGCACTAGTCGGATTTTGCTCAGGCAAGGGCGCTACTCCTTCGAGAAATGCTGACGGACAGTCGAGCCGCACGGGGCTGGGTGGACTGCGTGGCGTGCAGCTCGGCGCCAGGTTGCCAGCATCGGCGGGTGGACATACCGGTGCCCTGTGCGAGGGGCAACTGAGACGGAAACTGAGACGAGCCGCAGGAGCGGGGCCACCTGCTGATCATGGTGACCGGCATTTGTGCTGGTGGGTGGCGGAGGATGCGGGATTTGAACCCGCGAGGGTTTTAACACCCAACACGATTTCCAATCGTGCGCCATAGGCCACTAGGCGAATCCTCCGCCGGGGAGGTTACCGGCAGCGCCCTCTACCAGCCAACACAGCAGGTAGAAGCCCCTCGTCGGGGTGTGTCGTGCGCACGACGGGGTAGCCCCTAGACTGGGTGATGGACCCCGCGCGGCGTCCATCTTGCGAACTCCCCCAGGGTCGGAAGGCAGCAAGGGTCAGCAGGCTCTGACGGGTGCGCGGGGTCCCCTTCATGTGTCAGCTGGCTGCGGTAGCCGTCACCCGGTCAGTGGTGACCACGTGGCTGTGAGATGCCGACGTCACGGAACCGATCATCTAAGGTGAAAGGTCGCCGAGAGCGGTGCTCAGAGCACCGCATAGCTCGATGATGGAAGGCGGTCCGTGACGTGAACCAGGATGGTGCGGAGGTTCAGGACGGCGTGGACGCTGAACGGCAGGAGCTGGCGGAGATGCGTGAGCGGATGGCCGTGATCAAGCAAGAAACCGCCGCTGAGGTGGACGAGAAGTGGGGATCACCGTTTCGAACCCAAGAGTTGTTCGATCTCAAGGTGAAGACCAGGCTGTCGGGTAACGACGAGTACCGGACCTTGCAGGGGCGGGTTCAGAAGGCCGAGGAGGCTCTTGCCGCCGAGCCTGATACTGCTACGGACGCCGACTCGGCGAGCTAGGTCGCCTTGCACTACACCCCCTCAGGCTGGCGCGGTCGTGAGAACCGGCGCCAAAACGCCTGATCATCTAGACTAGGGATAGCCGACAGCGGCACACAGGCACGCTTATGGCTCGATGGTGGAAGGCGGACCATAACGTGAACCAGGATGGTGCGGAGGTCCAGGGCGGCGTGGATGGTGTGCGGCACGAGCTGGCGGAGATGCGCGAGCGGATGGCGGTAATCAAAGCAGAGGTCGCCGTCGAGGTGGACCGTAAGTGGGTATCACCGTGGCGAACCCCGGACGTATTCGATCTCAAGGTCAAGACCCGGCTGACGAGCAACCAGGAGTACCGGTCGCTGCAGGGCCGTGTCAAGGACGCCGTGGCTACCCTTGCCGCGGAGCCGGACGCTGCCGCGGAGGCCGGCTCGGCTAAGTAGGCTGTCTTCCCAGAACCGTCCTGGACTGGGCGCAGCCGAGTCCAGGACGGAGGCCGATGCGAACCAAGGACGCAGCGCGCGGGCGCATCGCCAGCACCATCGCAACGGTGGCGTCGGTTCTGACCCTGACTCCTCGCATGGTGAGGGTCCGGCTTGTCGATGACAGCCTGGGTGGCTTGGGCGCCATTCCCGGTCAGACGCTGAAGATCTACGTTCCCGACCCGGTCAGCGGACGTCTGGTGTCCCGGGATTACACAGTGCGCGACTATAACGCCGCCCAAACGTGGCTGGACATCGATTTCGTGCTGCATGGCGAAGGGCCGGCAGCCAGCTGGGCGCGGTGGGCGCAGCCCGGTGCGACCCTGGAATTCATCGGTCCGAGCGGTCGCTACCGTCCGGATCCCCACGCTGACTGGCACCTGTTCGCCGGGGACGAGACCGCGCTGCCGGCGATCCAGGCTTACCTGGAGATGCTGCCAGCAGACGCCTGTGCGTTGCTCTACCTGGAGGTCCCCGACGCCTCCGAGCAGCAGCCGATACCGGAATCGGCCCATCGGACGGTGCGCTGGCTGCACCGTGGCGACCCTGCACCAGGCACGAGCACGGTGCTCTGGGACGCCCTGCGTGCCGTACGGCTGCCGCCCGGACAGGGCCGGATCTGGATCGCCGGGCACACCCCGACGGTGCGACGAATCCGGGCGCACCTGCTGGAGCAGCGTGGCGTCGACCGGCGCGTGCTGTACGTCAGAGGTTTCTGGAATCGCCAAGGGTCATAGACCAGCGTGGTAGCATCCATCGATGGGCTAATCGATGGATGGGAACTAGGCATGTCCGGAACGGAACGCAGAGTCAGCGCGACCGAGGCCCGAGTGCGCTTCGGCGAGCTACTCGACGGCGTCACGACCCGCCACGATGTCGTCTTCGTTGAGCGGGCGGGTAAGGAGGTTGCCGTGGTGGTCTCTGTCGAAGACTGGGAGGCGGCCTGCGCAGGCCGGTCCGACAAGTGGGCGCGAGCAAACGCAATGCTTGCTGAGTACCACGAGCGGCTGCGGGCAGAAGGCGCGATCGAGCGGCTCAAGGACTTCAATGTGGAGGGGGCGATCCGTGTCGGTAGGGACGACTGGGATGAGGAGCGTTACGGCCGGGTGCATTGACGCGAGCCTGGTAGTCCGGATCCTCGACGGGGATTCCGTCGCCGTGGCCGCCTGGGAGCAGCTCATTCAGTCGGGCGGTGAGCTGATCGCGCCAAGCTTGCTGCTCTACGAGGTCGCCAACGCACTGCACCAGCAGCAGCGAATATCAAAGATCACCGCGGAGACGGCTCAAGACGGGCTCCGGCGCGTCCTGCGCCTACCTATCGAGTTGCACGGCGATGCACAGTTGCATTCCAGGGCACTTGAAATTGCTCATGAGCGCCGCCTGACGGCGACTTACGACGCACACTATGTCGCCCTCGCTGAGCGCTTCCGGGTGCGGCTGTGGACCTGCGACCGGCGGCTGGCCAAGGAGATGGGTGGCGGACTGCCGGAGGTGCACCTCGTGCCGTGAGGACCGTCGTACCGGCCCGGTAGCCTCGCGGCCGTGGCACTGGCCCTCTACCGCAAGTACCGCCCGGCGACATTCGCCGAGGTGGTCGGTCAGGAGCATGTCACCGAACCGCTGCGTATCGCTCTTGCGGCCGGGCGGATCAACCACGCCTACCTGTTCTCCGGCCCGCGCGGCTGCGGGAAGACGTCCAGCGCGCGCATCCTGGCCCGCTCACTGAACTGTGCGCAGGGTCCGACGCCGGACCCATGTGGCGTCTGCCCTTCTTGCATCGCGCTGGCCCCCGAGGGTCCGGGTTCCATCGACGTCGTCGAGCTCGACGCAGCCAGCCACGGCGGCGTCGACGACGCCCGCGACCTGCGGGACCGCGCGTTCTACGCCCCGGCCGAGTCCCGGTACCGGGTATTCATCATCGACGAGGCCCACATGGTCACCACGCAGGGCTTCAACGCCTTGCTCAAGATCGTGGAGGAACCTCCGGAGCACCTCGTCTTCGTCTTCGCCACCACCGAGCCGGAGAAGGTGCTGGCGACCATCCGCTCGCGCACCCACCATTACCCGTTTCGGCTGCTGCCGCCGAGCACCATGCGCGGGCTGCTGGAACAGGTGTGTGCCCAAGAGGGAGTGACCATCGAGCCTGCCGTCTACCCGCTGGTGATCCGTGCCGGGGGTGGCTCCGCCCGGGACTCGCTGTCCTTGCTGGACCAGCTGCTCGCCGGGGCAGGCGCCGAGGGCATCACCTACCGGCGGGCGGTGGCGCTGCTCGGGGTCACCGACGTCGCGCTGATCGACGACATGGTTTCCGCGCTTGCCGCCCAGGACGGCGCTGCGGTGTTCGCCACCATCGACCAGCTGGTCGAGGCCGGGCATGATCCCCGGCGCTTCGCCTCCGATCTCCTGCAGCGCTTCCGCGATCTCGTGTTGCTGCGAGTCGCCGCGGAGCCGGCCCGCCACGGGTTGGTCGACGCACCTGAGGATCAGCTCGCGACGATGACCACCCAAGCCGAAGCGCTGGGCGCGGGCAGTCTCACCCGGTTCGCCGAGATCACGCACAACGGGCTCACCGAGATGCGCGGGGCCACCGCTCCTCGGCTACTACTGGAGCTGCTGTGCGCCCGGATGCTGCTGCCTGCCGCTGCCGAGGGGGAGGC
>JBGSWT010000916.1:0-3356 GCA_041751815.1 Pseudonocardiaceae bacterium | reverse complement strand
CGTCACTCACCGTCACCGAACCGGGATGTGGGCAGGGCGCGGGCAGGCCCCGCCCACCCCGTCACACCCCGGAACCGGCACGGAATCCCAACCCCCTCACACCGACCCTGAACTGCCAAAACGACTTTGCGCGTCGCCCTGGGCCTGGGCCTGGGCCTGGGGCTCGGTGCCGGTCCGGGTGTGCCTCGCGGCGGCAGGCGGATCAGGCCCGGAGCGCTCGGGTGAATGTCCGCCGGTGGACATGAGGATCACATAGTGGTTCTCGTGTCGCGTGCACTGTTGGCGGGTGGGGGTGGCGGCCAGACTTCGGGAGCCCGCGCGAGCCAGCGTGGTCCTGTCGACCCGGTGGTGTCGGCTTGCTGAGCGCTATACCGCATGTGCGGAAATCGATGATCAAAGGGGACGAGCGTGACCACACTGAACTCGAATTCGGCTTCAGAGCGGGCTGAGGTCTCACCATCGGCGGATCCCCGGCGATGGTGGGTGCTCGTCCTGCTCTGTGGCTTGCAGGCCATGATCCTGCTGGACATGACCGTCGTGAACGTGGCGCTACCGCGGATCCAGGACGATCTCGGTTTCACGGACGCCGGCCTGGCCTGGGTCGTCAACGGCTACGTGTTGATGGCTGGCGGGCTGCTGATCCTAGGCGGACGGTTGGCCGACACCTTCGGCCGGCGGCGGCTTCTGCTGACCGGTGTGGTCGTCTTTGCGGTGTCCTCGGCGGTGGCCGGTGCGGCCGTTTCCCCGTGGATGATGATCGTCGGCCGGTTCGGTCAGGGGGTCGCCGAGGCGATCGCCGCCCCCGCGTCGCTCGGCCTGATCGCGTTGCTGTTCACCGACCCGAAGGAGCGCACGAAGGCGTTGGGGGCCTGGGGCGGGATCATCGGGCTCGCGGGGACCCTGGGCTACGTCATCTCCGGTGTTCTGACCGAGCTGGCGTCCTGGCACTGGCTGTTCTTCATCAACCTGCCGGTGGCGCTGGTGGTCCTGGTGCTCATTCCCGGCATGGTCGCCGAGAGCCGGATGGTCCGCGAGAAGAACGCCGGACTCGATGTCACCGGTGCGACCACCTTGACCCTGGGTCTCATCGCCGTCGTCTACGGGCTCCTGCAGGCCGCCGAGAACCCGTGGGGGTCGGCGGTGGTGGTGCTTCCGCTCGGCGCTGGTGTCGCGCTGCTCGGGGTGACGGTGGTCGTCGAACTCCGGGCGAAGAGTCCGCTCATCCCGCTGGACTTCTTCGCCAACCGGACCAGGTCGGTTATCAACGTCGCCACGTTGTTCTTCATGGCGGCGTTCATCTCCTACACCTTCATGCTGACGTTGTTCGTGCAGCACGTGTTGGGCTACTCCCCGCTGCAGGGCGGGCTGGCCTGGCTGCCCCTCAGTCTCGCGATCGGGACCGGCATCGGCCTGGGCACCGTGCTGACCCCACGACTCGGAGTCAGGACGGTGGCCTCGCTCGGGTACGTCGGTGCCAGCGTGGGGCTGTTCCTGACGAGCATGGTCGATGTCGACGCGTCCTACATCGGCGGGATCGTGCCGGGGATGGTCGTGTTCGGGCTGTTCGTGGGCGTCACCATACCGGCCGCGACCAACGCAGCGTTGCACCAGGTCACCGTTCAGGACTCCAGCCTGGCCTCGGGGGTGCAGAGCACCATGCAGCAGATCGGCGCTGCGCTCGGTGTCGCCGTCCTGGTGACTATCGCGCTCCGGTACGCCGGTGCGGAGATCCAGCTCGGCGTGCCCGCGGAGGTCGCGATAACGGAGGGCTACGCCATGGCCTTCCGCATCGGAGCTGCGCTGATGGTGCTCGGAGGAATCCTCATCATGGCGCTGCTCGAGCGGGTCAACGCGGAGCTACGGGACCCGACGGCCGAGCGCCTCGCGGAGGACCCGCTGAGCCTCGAGAAAGCCCGCTGAGAACGGACCCGCCGGGGGGTCGACGACCTCCCGGCGGGCCGACCCAACCAAACCGGGAAGGCTGATCGGGTGGGCAAGATCGTAACCGGGCTCTTCCGGTCGCTGGACTGCGTCGTGAACGCCTCAGACGAGTGGCAGTACCCCGTACGTCGACGAGGAGTTCCTGGCGGGCATCGATCGCCGCCGGGAGCGACACAGCCGCACACTACTGCTGGGTCGGCACACCTGCGAGGGTTGCGAGCGACTGCGCGTCACGCAACCCGAGTCGCCGATGCTTGTCTGCTTGGACACGACACCCACGTGCATGGTGCCCTCGACCCTCGAGAAGCCATCGCAAGACAACGTGACGATCCCGAGCGGGTCTCGCGCAGGTTCGGGCGAGAGCGAGGGGATGTACTGGTGTTGGGCCGCCCGACGCTCGTGCGGTGGTTGCTGGCGCGCGGTCTTCTGGACGAGTTCAGCGTCATCGTGCAGCCCATCGTCGTCGGTGACGCACGCGGCTCTTCGAAGACATGCGGCCGAGCGGGTACCGCTCAGGCTCGAGGAGTCCGCGGCCCCTGCGAGGCGGCGCGCTGACGCTGCGGTACACGCCCACCCGCTCGCAGACTTGGGCGAACGAGTTGTCCACGCCTCGACTGCCACTGATAAGACCGGAGCAGGAGATGAATCAGGTGCTCGACCAGGCGGAGCTCGTTCGCCGGGTGACCGAGGTCCTTGCGACGGGTAGCGGTCACCGCCAGCTGGCAGGAGGAGAACCGCTGTACGACTCCACCGTCGAGGCGTCGACCGATGCTGGCGTGTGCTGCATAGGGCAGGCGCCCGGATCGGTGGTTCTGCTCGATTCTCGGCGGGGTCGCTTGTTGGACGTCCTCTGCGCTGCGGCAGCTGAGGAGAAGGGGGAGGCGGCATTAGTCCTTATCGTCGAGGGCGGATGAAGGCATCGTCGAGGGTGGGCGAGGGTCCAGCCTCGGAGGAGGTCGCCGTGGAAGCGGTTCGGCCAACGTGGGCGGGTGTTGTGCCGTGGCCGGAGGATGTCGCGGCTTGTTACGTTGCGAAGGGGTACAGGGAGGGTCGCTCGCTCGGTGCGCACCTCGCCGTTGCCGCCTGCGCTGCTCCCGACGCGGTCTGCCTCGTCGACGGGGACGTGTGCTTCACCTTCGGCGAGTTGATGGCGCGCGCCGGCGGAGCCGCGTTGCGCCTGCGCGGGCTCGGAGTCACCGCAGACGACCGGGCCGTCCTGCAGTTGCCCAACTACTGGGAGTTCGTCGTGATGTTGGTGGCGTGCCTGCGGTTGGGTGCGGTTGCGGTGCTGGCCCCTTCCGGTGCACCGGTGGACGGAGATCTCGGGTGTCGTGGTGCACGCCGAAGCCCGGGCGAGCGTCGTGTCCGACGTGTTGAAGGACTTCGACCACCGGACGATGGCCCGCGAGGTCGCG
>JBGSWT010000915.1:0-5021 GCA_041751815.1 Pseudonocardiaceae bacterium | reverse complement strand
GGCCGCCATCAGCTCCGCATCCGGAGTCGCCGCGCCGCCCAGGCAGACCGTCGGCAGCCGAGCCCGCAGCAACGCTTCGAGCCCGGGTTCCCAGGCCCGCCGCCCACCGAGCAACCGGAGTACGACGATGTCCACCCCGTCGAGCAGGGCGGGCAGCTCGGTGGGCTCGGTCCGGGCCGGGTTAGCGACCCGGTAACCGGCACCGCAAGCCCGGGCGGCGAGCAGATCGGTATCGGCGGTGGACAGCAGCAAGATCTGCACACCGGCGAGCTTACGAGCTAGCGGCCGACGTCGATCACCACACGGGTCGGCGCGTCCAGCGTGAAGACATTGACCCAGGTCCGTTCGCGCATCCCGACCCCGACCAACAGGTGAGCCTCGTAGTCACCGGTGATCGCGACTGCCATCACGTTGTTCAGATTTGTGGTGCGGAACTTGCGCGGCCCGGGGTAGCTGGAGTTACCGGCGAAGTCATGGGCCTGTGCCGGCATCATCCCGACTTCGGCGAATGCAGCTCCAGGGAGCTCCTCAGTCTCCCCGGAGCCGTCCCGGATCAGCTTGTCGACAAATCGGGAGCTGACCTGTGGCCGTGGACCGGAGAAGTCCAGCACGATCCGGTCGAATGTCGGGTGCGTCGCGGTCCGGATACCCGTGAACATCGGAATGTCCGGGGCCGGTGGCTGCGCCGATTGCGCTGGGACGGCGCCTGCGGTGAGCACCGCCGCGCTGAGGAGGAAGATGGCGAGGATCCGGCTGGTGATCGTGCGCATGGTGCTCCGACGGTCGAACGGGCTGAGGTGATAATCAGACGTCCATGCGGGCCGCCAGGTTCCTGCTGTCGGGCGCGGGTTGATCAGTTATCTGTCCAGGTGACACGGAGCACACCACCCGCACGACAGCCGAGTGGACGGTGTACTCGATCACACCCCAGTCTCCGAGATGGCTGGTCCACCGATCGTCTGACGGCTGTAAGTCGCTTGCTCGGTGGGATCTTGCGCAAGGCGTTGAACCTTGCCGGCCAGTGCCTGCTTTGCTTCCCGCGGGAGGTTCCGCCGCGTAGGAGGCAAAGATCACCTCGTAGCGCATTCGCGCTGGTTGACCGTCTCTGCCCGCAGCTCGGCCGCGGTCTTGGTGAGCCCTGACTGATCGCCGTCGATGAGGCGCTGTCCGATGTACTCGGCGATCGGGTCGGGGTGGGCGTCAAGCACCGCACGAGGCCACCAACGGCGCGCCACCTGGGTGAGGCGGTCAACATCGAACGTCTCGGCAACCTCGACAAGAGCCGCCCGAAACTCGGCCTCGAAAGCAGCGCGGTTCTCCCCGTCAAGGGCCCTCCAGACAGCTGGCCCGCTTTTGTCCAATCGGGGTACGCCTGCAACAGGGACCAGATCAGTCATGCACGCAGACCTCCGACGGTGAAGAAACGGGACTGATAAGTCAGACGTCCAGGCGGATGCAGAGTTGAGTCCCGGCGCGCCGGGATCTACGAGGCATCGTCTTAGCGATCGCCAAGCCGGGCAGGCACTGTGCTGGATACCTCATGCGCGCCGCGCAGCGGCGAATTCGACGGCCATACTGTCATCGGCACATTCAGGGTAGGGGCGGACGAAGGGCCGTGATCGATAGTGGTCATGGGCACGGTGGCGGCGCGCGTTGCAGGAGTGCTGGCAGCGGTCGGCCCACCGGTCGCGGTGGTGGGGATGTGGCGGGATGTCGTGATGAACCATCCGGTGCTCGCGGTGGTTCTCGTCGGAGTGTATGAGATCCTGGTCGCGGTGCTGCTTTCGCCGGGAAGATCGCCACGAAGTTGCAGGAACGCTGGCAGGAGCGGATCGTCAACCGCCTCGACCGGACGTTGGGGCAGCGGCTCTCCCGATTCGACAAGCGCTATCGGGAATTCATGCTGGGCAGTCTGCGCTTCATCGATCTCAAGGGCCTGGCGACCGCAGGTTTCTCCACGCCCGAGCTGGACGAGGTCTTCGTCGATGTGAGTCTCGCGTTCCGGGAGCCGAATCAGGCGTCCGGGGGTCTGCTGGCCGTCCTGCCGGCGGAAGTGACCGATCGTCATTCGATCCGGGACTTTCTCGACCGCCCGCAACCGGTGGTCTTGGCGGTCATCGGTGCTCCCGGCACGCTCTGCCGCGCCCACCAGGGCCGGCGGCGCACGACACCGATACTGCTGTACCTGCGCGACCATGTCACCACGATCGCCTCGACTCCAGACGTCGCACTCCCTGAACTGGTGCGCGGCACACTCGGGCGGTACGGCCCCGACGAGCCCGACGGCTGGTTCGAGCAGCGGCTGCACGACGGTGACTGCGTGGTGCTGCTCGACGGGCTGGACGAGGTGGCCCGCCCGGAGGACCGCAGGGGCGTGGCCGGCTGGGTTGAGCGCCATATCAGGCAGTATCCGAAGAACGACTACGTGATCACGTCACGGCCCCAGGGCTACCTGACGGCGCGCATCGATGGCGCGGCCGTGCTGCAAGTTCGCAGCTTCACCGACGAGCAGGTGACCCGTTTCGTCCAAAGCTGGTACCTCGCGATCGAGCGGCACAGCACCGGCGCGACGGGGGAAGACGTTCGGCTACGGGCCGAGTCGGCGGCGGACGACCTGCTCCGGCGGTTGAACGGGGCGCCCGGGCTGTACGACCTGACGATTAACCCGCTGCTGCTCACCATGATCGCCACTGTGCACCGTTACCGCGGCGCGCTTCCCGGCAGCCGGGTCGACCTGTACGGCGAGATCTGTCAGGTCATGCTCTGGCGGCGACAGGAAGCCAAGAAACTCCCGATCGAGCCAAATGGTGACAAGAAGGAAGCGCTGCTGCGTGGGCTCGCATTCGCGATGATGCAACGGCAGGTGCGGGATCTGCCCCGCGCCGAAATCATCGCCGAGATCGGCCCTGCCCTGCGTCGCATGTCTCGAAAGCTGACCACTGAGGAATTTCTCGCCGACATCGGGTCCAACGGGCTGCTGATCGAACGCGAAAGCGGCCTGCACTCCTTCGCCCACCAAACCTTCCAGGAATACTTCGCCGCCACCCACATCCGCGCCAAGGGACTTCCCAACGTCCTGGTGGACGCCGTCGACGACGTCTGGTGGCGAGAGACGACTCTGCTATACACCGCCCGGTCGGACGCCGACCCGATCGTGCGGGCATGCTTGATCTCCACCAGTGTCACCGCGCTGTCGCTCGCTTTCGATTGCGCCGAACAGGGCAGCGAACTAGCGCCGGAACTACGCGACCGCCTCGATGACCTTCTCGCCTCCGCGTTCGCCTCCGGCACCGACCCCGAACGCCGCCGCCTCATAGCCGATGTCCTGCTTACCCGTCACCTTCGCCACCTCATCCGAACCAGCAACGGTGGCCGCCTCTGCCCCCGACCTATCACCACCTACCTCTACCAGCTGTACCAGCAGAACACCCAGGGCCCCGCACCCGAGCCTCCCGCGCACCTCGAATCCGGCACGCAGGAGCCGATCACTGGTATACACGGAAGTGACGCCGTCGCATTCGTGCACTGGGTAGACGGTATCACCGATAGCGAGACCGTCTACCGCCTGCCGAACCTCGCGGAAATCAACGACTCCGCGCTCCACCGCGTATTCACCGCACCGATGCCCGAAATACCAACCCAGAGCATCTGGCTGGAACCCTATAACGAGCACGGCCCACCCGAGCTGTGGACCCCAGCCGGTACAGACCACCCCCACCTGATCGACGCAGCCACACTCGCCAGCCATGTCAGAGACGACATCGAACGCTCAACCCCGACAGTCATCCGACTGCTGCTGCTCCGATCGATCATCACCATCCGTGTCTTCGCCCTCGACCTCGACCTCGAAGACTTTCGTGCCCGGATTACGGGGAATGCGCTGGTGCATGCTCTTACTCGCGTGCTTCACCGGAACACGTCAACGGCCACCTGGCCTGCCGAGTTCGCGCAGGAATTCATCAACGAGACGGGCGTTGCCAAAGCCCACTACGTCGTGTCCCCGGACGCCCTGGTGGACAAGGTCCAGAGCGGACAACAGGCCCTGGTGAATATCCTTGAACCACAGGATGGAGCTGCCTCGCTGCCCTGGGCTCATCAAGTCGCGATAAACCTCCAGGAAACCGCGCTGCCGATATTCATCCGGCAACAACCTCTTACCGTGGACAACGCAACCGCCATACGGCTCGCGGCGCTCTGCCTAGCCGCCGAAGCCGACGCTCGCGAGGCGAGCCAACTCGGCAACACCTTCCGCGAGATCGCCGCCGGTGTGACCCTCCTCGAACGCCGCGCCACCGGGCAGGCGGTCCCAACGGAGACGATCATGCTCGCCGTCACGTGAGTTGCTGATGCCGTGCTCGGCGCCGATCGCCCCAGCGGATGGGTGTGTGTGCACACGGCGTTCGCGGTTGCCGGCGGCAAGGATAGCTCCGTGGCGGGATTACCCATTTCGTCAGCGCAGTCCAGGGCGTGGGACATGTGGTGGCGGGGCGACTAGACGCTAGACGGTATGGTAACCAGTATGGCGACGAAGAAGATCACGATCACACTAGGCGAAGACCAGTTGGCACGTATCCGTCGCTTGGTCGGGTCTGGCAAGGCCAGAGCATCTCGGGCTTCGTGCAGCACGCGGTGAGCGTGTCTTTCGAGGGTTTCTGGCCGAAATCATGCCCAACATGTACCTTCTGCACATGACTGCTCCTCAGCCCCGCGGCCCGGACGATATTATCGAGGTAACCGTGACCGACGCCCGAGGCAGACTGCCCGAGCTGATCGACACCCAGGTCCGCGACGGCGGGGTGGTGTACCTCACTCGTTACGGTCGGCGGGTCGGTGCTGTGGTGCCTGCCGAGGTCGCCGAGCGGTTCGAGCGGGCGGAGGACGCCTACTGGTCGCGTCGGGCGGCCGAGGTACTGGAACGCGGCGAGCCGACGGTGCCCTGGGAGCAGGCGGTCGCTGAGCTGGAGGCCGGCGATGCGGCGACCGGTGCTCGTAGCACCCGGTGAATCGATACCACATCGAGA
>JBGSWT010000914.1:0-10128 GCA_041751815.1 Pseudonocardiaceae bacterium | reverse complement strand
ATCGGGCCGGGCCAGGCGGGTCTGTTCACCGGCGTCGTTCCGATCGTCGCCGCCGCGGGCGGGGTGCTGCTCGGCGGGCCGATGCCCACACCTGTCGTCTGGCTGGGCGTCACGGTGGTGATCGCGGGGCTCACGCTCGGTCTCGCAGCTACCGCGCCAGCAAAGCCGCCACGGCGTCTCGGGAGGAGTCTGGAACATCGATGACCTCGGTCCGGCTCGACCCTGGGCGAACCCGCACGACTACCCGCACGCCGACCATCGTCGCGGCGCGGCGGTGAAGCTCGCCAGGGGCTGGGGTCCGTCGGCACTACTCCTCGGCCTGGATCGCCGGCCACAGCGTCTCCACCACTCGCTCCGGCCAGTCTGGTGGTACCTCGCTCGACGCCAGGTAGCGGGCGTACAGGCTGCCGATCACCATGCCGGTCACTGCGTCGACATCCAACTCAGGGCGGAGCGCGCCGGCGGCGATGCCCCGTTCGAGTGTGCCGGCCAGGCGATGGCGGCGGGGAAGCACCAGCCGCTCCCGAAACCGGGCGATCAGGCTTGGCGTCAGGTGCTCCTCGGCCAGCACGGTCCCCACGAAGGAGAACCCGTTCGGCCGGGTGATCGCGGTCCGGAAGTGGCGCAACTCGGCGATCAGGTCGGCGCGGATGTCGTCGGTGATCGGCAGCGGGTCGTCGACGGTCATGCCGGCAACGGCACTGGTCGCCAGGTCTTCCTTGCCGGCGAAGCGTAGGTACACCGACGGCCGGGTAGTTCCCGCCGCCCGGGCCACCGCGTCGATGGACAGCCCCTGGTAGCCGCGCTCGGCGAGGACTTGACGAGTCACCGCGAGGATCCGCTCGTCCAGTTCCGGGTCCCGTGGTCGGCCCGGCGCGTGCCTGCTCGAAACCATGCACAAGAGTAGCGGATATCTTTACACCACTGTATAGAATAGGTGGCGACATAGGGGCCTGCTGACCAGGGAGCAGTTGTGGAGAACGCCTTCGGCCTGAGCATTCCCCGCACCCTCGACGAGGCCTGCGATCCACGCCGGATGGCGCTGGTGGTCTACGACATGCAGGTCGGCGTCCTCGGCCAGATCCGGGGGGCACAGGACATCATCGACAAGGTCGTCCGGGTGATCGATGCCGCCCGCGCTGGCGGATTCCGGATCTTCTATCTCCGGCACATGTCGGTACCGAAGGAGGTCGCCGGAGTCGCGCAGCTGCGCACCGCGATGGCGTGGCAGCGGGTGGACCACGTCGCCGAGGTGGCGCCGGTGTTCCTGCGGGACTCCGCGGAGTTCGCCCTGGTGCCGGAGCTCACCCCACGCCCGAGTGAGATGATTTTCGACAAGATCGGCATGTCAGCGTTCGTCGGTACCCCGCTCGACATCGTGCTACGAGACTGCGGCGTGGACGCCTTCGCCATCGTTGGAGTCGCGATGGAGGTGGGCATCGAACCGACCGTTCGCCACGCGACGGACCTGGGCTACTTACCGGTTGTGGTGGCGGATGCCTGCGGGGCCGGGGACGAGGCCGCCGCGCAACGCTCCCTGGAGGGTCTCGCATTCGCCGGCGGTTCGCTGTAGACCGACGTTGCCACCGTGTGCCCCGCGCTACTGGCCGGCGGGCGCCACAATGCCGGTCGTTAGCCGACACGTCAACTGTCGGATGCCGGGGCACTCACATTCGGCCAGAGAAGGATCGCTAGACCCCTGCGACGGTGATCGGTCGCGCGGTGTGCTCGGCCAATGTGTCAAGATCATGCGGGTCCCTGGTGAGCACGACTGGGTCTGGCAAGGTGCTCGCGAAGGCCGCGACGATCGCGTCGGTCGCCGAGATCGTGCCAGCCCCGCCTGTGCACGTGCGCAACCGTGCGCCCTCACGCGCCTGCGGCTCGTCCACGTCCCGTATCTGGCAGGCCCGGAGCAGCCGGTTGGCGTGGAAATCGCGACGGTGGTCCCCGGTCAGGGCTTCGGTCAGGACAACCGCGGGAACTTGCGCCGGCCAGTACCCGCGCCGCCGCAGCTCCACCAAACGGGCACGCTGACCAGCCAGTGCGCTGACACCGCCAGCATCCAGAATGATCGTCATGCTGTACGCGCGCCGCGCGCGGTATTGGCGCCGCCGGAGCTTGCCGGTAGCGCCTGGTCCGCCCACTCACGGGCGGCAGCCGACTCCTGCTGGGGGATCGGGCCGAACTCGGCGTCCAGATCGTCTAGGTAGGCATCCAGTTCAGCGACCTTGGCGCGGCGCTCCAACTCCGCCGCCAAGGCGGCCGCAGCCAACCGCGAGACATTCAGACCCGCCGCCTTCGCCCGGCCCAGCAGATCGTCGGGAACTGTGATGTTCACCCTCGCCATGCGCATAGCATACACACTGATCCGGGGTCAGTGGGGTCAGTACCCGGAGAGCAGAGACTGAAGGCGGCGCAGCGTGGGCTCGCTGACATGGCTACGGAAGCGGCCCCGCTGATCCGGTCGGCGGCCCCAGATGACCAGGGTTCGGGCGGCGGGGTCGAGCTCGACGTGGGGCTCGTCGGCCTCAGTGTTGGTCAGTTCCCATCTGGCCTGGCCGGTCTCCACCACGAGGCGGATATCGGGGGCTTGCTCGGCGCGCAGGCGGACCTGCAAGTCCTGGCCCGGGAATGGGTCGTGCTCGGTGCCGCGAAACAGCAGCAGTCGCCCGAGGACGTTGACGGCGTGCTCGGTCAGTTCAGGCTGGTTGAGCAGCTCAGTGCCTATCTCGTCGTCTCCGACGACGTCCCACCGGTGGATGGCGAACTCGTTGCGCATGTGGGTCAGGAACTTGGCCACCGCCATCTGGCGTTCGGTCCAGGGAATGACGGCGTCAGGTTCCTGTGCCAGCACTCGCTCGATGAGTGACCTCATCTTGTGTTCTTCGCGCTCCAGACGTCGGCACAGCACCGCGTCGTCCATCGCGCGGTACGGGGGCTCACGTTCCTCGAAGGTGCGGGTCGCCGGCACCGCGTCACCGTGCAGGTACGGCTCCAGGTGCCGGGTGATCTCCGCCGCCGCTGCGGTGAGGTGGGCGGTGACCTCGTGCGCGGTCCAGCCCTGACAAGCGCTCACCACTCCTGCGGCAGTGTGCTGGCGGGCGTCGAGGAACGCCTCGGCTTCTCGGGGTCGCGGTATGTTCGGCATGCTCGCGACGCTATGGCTGCGACGCTTCGAGCGAGACCGAAATGAACCGGGACTAGCGTCGAGGGCATGCACAGCGTCGACCACATCCATCCGGGAGACGCCGATCTGTCGGTGATCGGTGCCGCGTTGGCCGACAAGGGCCGGTGCAAGATCCTGCTTGCGCTGGCCGATGGGCGCGCCTTGCCGGCCAGTGTCCTCGCCGGCGAGGCGGGAGTCAGCGCGGCCACCGCAAGCGCTCACTTGCGCAAGCTCTGCGACGCTCGGCTGCTGCATGTGTTGCGCAAGGGTCGCTGGCGTTACTACCGGCTGGCCGGAGATGAGGTCGGCCGGCTGATCGAAACGCTGGCGCAGCTCTCGCCCGCGCAGCCCATCCGCTCGTTGCGGGAGGGTACCCGCGCCCATGCGATCCGGCTGGCCCGCTGCTGCTACAACCACATCGCCGGCCGGCTCGGGGTTGCCATCACCGACGCGCTGATCGGTCACGGCTACCTCACCGGACACGACGGCAGCGTCGATCTCGACCGGCTGCGTGGCGACCGGCTCGCCGGTGGCCTCCTGGACCAGGTCACCTATCAGCTCACCGAACCGGGCCGCCACGTGCTACGCCAGCTCGGCGTGGTCCCACCGCTCGATGACACCGTGCGCTGCTGCGTCGATTGGACCGAGCAGCGCCACCACATCGCCGGGCCCCTCGGACGCGCACTGCTCGACGGCCTCACCGCAACGGGATGGATCCGCCCCGCCAGCCGCTCACGCGCCCTGATCACCACCGACGACGGCAAGCGTGGGCTGCGAGAGCACCTCGGGCTGTCCTGGCCACCACCCGTGGGAGCGCTCACGAACGGTATCCGCGAGCCGGCAGGCTTATGAGTCCACTCACGGGTCTGCGGAGCCAGCGGGACGGTCCTGGACGCTCGAGCACGGCCCGGTACTGCCAGCCCTACCAGCGCCGAGGTCGACGTCAGGGCTGCGGCGACGGCTTCGGACAGCCCGGACGTCGAACTCGGCGACAATAGAGCGGATTGTGGTCACCTTATTTTCGACGCGCGATCACCACCCGGCGACTGGTCCGCCTCGAGGCGGACCGCTGACCCGCCTCGGGACCGAGGTGCGCAGGCCGGGGCGTTGGCATCGTGGGCGGCATGAGCATTCGTGTACTGCGCGCGGTGGCGTTGCTGCTGACTGCGCTGACGATGGGGTTGCTGTTCGCGCACGTGCTCGAGCTCGGTCCGAAGTTCGGTTACCCAGCTGAGCTCTACATCCAGCTGAACAACTCGCTGTACGTCTGGTACGGGCCGCCCCTGGGGGCGCTGCTGTACGTCGGCTCGATCGTTGCGGCCGGAGTGCTGACGTGGCTGGTGCGGCGGCGTCGCGCAGTGCTGGCGTGGACCGGAGCTGCCGCGACTCTGCAGGCTGCCGCCCTGGTGACCTACTTCGCGGTAGTCGAGCCGGTGAACCAGAGGTTGCGACCGTTGCCGCCCGGCGCCGTGCCCGAGGACTTCACCGCGTTGCGTGCCCAGTGGGAGTTCGGCCATGCGACCGAATTCGCGCTGTTCGTGGTGGCGTTCGTGTTCCTGGTGGTATCCGTGCTGCGGGAGACTGACCGATGAGGGCCGGTGTTCTCGAGGTCGCGCTGGCTGGCGTACTGCTTGGCTCGTTCCTCACGATCCCGGTGGCTGAGCGCCGACACGGCTGACAGTGCCCACCTCAAGTAGCTTCGCAGCAGTTCCTCAAGCGTCACAGGTCTGATGCGCGGGCGACTCCCGTTCCGGACAACCGCTCCTACTCGTCGGGGGTGCGGTCGAACCGACGCAGGCTCTGTAGGGACGGCACGAAGTAGTAGCTGCCGGTCTGGGGCACGGTGTAGCGGGTCAGGGCATCCCGCACGCCGTCACCGCTCCCGGCCATCCGCTCCAGCATGCGGTGCAGCCGGGACTGTCCCGCGGCGAAGCCGACGAACATCGTGCCGTGGTCGGTCACCGTGCCGTAGGGCATGTTGCGGCGGAACACCTTGCCGAGCTCGTCCTGGTCGGTGCGGGCGACGTGCGAGTCCTCGGCTTTGTCGTCGAGTTCGGTGCTGTCGGGCTTCATGCGACCCATCACCCGCTCCTGCCCGGCGACCCCCAGGGCCTCCCACCCGGCGACGTCGTGCCACCACTTCTGCAGCAGCAGCACGCTGCCTCCGGCGCCCGGTGTCTCGTCGGGTATCACCGCGACGTCGACCGCGTCGGCCAGCGGCGGGTTCTCGCTGCCGTCGATGAACCCGGTCAGGTCACGGTCGTGGTGATAGGGCCAGCTGGCCACCTCTTGCGCCACCGAGGCGAACGAGCCCAGGGCGGCGACCATCTCCCGGGCCACGTCGAAGACCACGTCATACGCGCTGCCCGAGACCCACAGCAGCAGATCATGCTGGGTCGCGGGCATCACGAAGCCGTCGTCGCCGATCACCGGAGTGTCGAAGCCGGCCACCTCGGGCGGTATGTCCTCGGGGGCGACCACGCGCCAGAGCTCGGGCCGGAACCCGGCGACCAGGTTGACCCCGCCCACCGTCGTTCTCGGCTCGCGCAGCGCCACTGTCGCCTCCACCACCGCCTACGCGTCGGCCCCGCCGGTATCCAACTCCAGGTAGGTGTGCGAGGCCGTGCCCAGGGCGAAGATTCCATGCTGAGTGCTCGGCACAACCCACCAGCTCCTCTGAGTTCGGTGACTCCGTCAGCCCTACCCGGCTCCAGGACGGTCGACGCACGGCGAGCCGCATCCTTCCCCATCACCTTGCACACAACCCTAAGGTCGTCGGGATCGCGCCCGTGAGTGAGAAGCTTGGGACGGCCGGCCTACCGCCTCGCCGTTTCTCGCGGTTCCGGCCCGTTACGGTGGCTCCGGCGGTTACGAACGCCACTATCGCCATGAGGACTATTACAGGAGCAGCTACGGCGACTACCGCGATGGCGACTGCTATGAGCGCCGTGACGGCGGCGGACTCCTAGGGATCTTTGGGGAACTAGCCCCGCAAGTCGTCGACGGTGGCCTTCACCCCCTATCGGGGGAAAGGTCGTCTGTTTTCCCATGACAACCGTATTCGCCACGAACAAGACGGGGTACACCCAGATTGCGCTATATCGGCGCTGGGGCTGGCCTGTGGGACGAAAAGACCCCTTGAAAGGTTCACTCCCTGACCATGCGAGACCCGGCGTCCAGGGCTCTGGGCCCCCACTGATCGGTCAGCAGCGACCGCAGCCGCTGCACCGCGGTAAACATACGGGACTTCACCGTGCCCAGCGGGGCGCCGGTCAGCACTGCGATCTCACGCTGGGTATGCCCGCCGAAGTAGGCGAGGGCGAGTGCCTGCCGCTGTTCGATGGGTAGGTGATGCAGCGCCGCGTGTACCTGCCCGGCCGCGACATGTGCCATCGCCGTTTGGTCGGCGTCCGGTGCCGGGGTGGGTGACCAGTTCTCGCCCGCCTCCGGCGCAGCCATCATGCGCCGACGGATGGTGCTGTCTCGTCGCACCGCGTCCACCGCCTTGTGGTGGATCAGTGTGAGCAGCCAGGTGGTGAAGCCGCCCCGTGACGGGTCGAAGCGGCTTGGATCGCGCCACAGTGTCAGGAAGACCTCCTGCACCACTTCCTCGGCCAGCCCCTCATCGGCACAGATCCGGCGGGCCAGCGAGTAACAGGGCCGACCGAAACGTTGATACAGCTGGGACAGTGCCGTCCCGTCGGCAACCCCGAGTCTTCGCACCAGTTCGGCGTCGGAAGGTCCCTCAGCCATGCTGGTTGCTGGCTTCGAAGTGCCTCGCCCTCGGTCGAGTCGGGGGGCGTTCACCGGGGCACCACTGCAGCGGGACCGCTGGTTATCGTCGATGGCGACCCTGCGGGGGGTACTTTCTGGCCCGGTGTGCTCTGGCTGGACCGCCACGGCGAGACCTTTCGGCAGAGGGCATCGAACGTCGCCGGGGTCTGGGGCTACGTCGCCATGATACAGCTCCGTCTCCGGTGCCACACGGGCCGAGGCGCGATGCCCCGGCCGAGCGGCAGCCCGCCGGCACGCTCACGGTGGCTACCGCGGTGTCCACGGCGAGATCGGTGCTCAGCAGGGCACATCCAGCACCTCGGCCGGGGCTGCGGCCACTGGCACGACGTCAGGTACCAGCACGTCGTCGGCGATGGCGAGGACCGCGAGGGGTGGCAGCAGCCGAGTTACCGCTGCTCGGTTGCTGGACTGTGCGCAGCGCGTGCGGCGACGGCGAGCACGTCGGTGGCCAGATCGGTCTCGACGACCTGGCGGGCCACCTTGGACAGCCGTGCGTTGTGGTTGCGGGCGTAGCGGCGCAGCCGGTCGAAGGCCTCATTCATGTTCAGGTCCCCGCGCTGGGCGAGCACCCCTTTGGCCTGTTCGATGATCACCCGGTGGTCCAGCGCGGTTTGCAACTGCTCGGTGACCACTTCACCGCGACGGATGGCGCGTTCCTGCAGGATCCCGATCGTCGCGACGTCGGCCAGCGCTTGACCCACCATCAGATCGGCGTCGGGTAGGGCACCCGGTGCGCGGTGGAAGAGATTCATCGTCCCGATCGCCTCGCCGCGCAGCCGCAGCGGCAGCGCATGCACCGACCGGTAAGCCCCCCGCTCGGCGACAGCGGCCACGAACACCGGCCACCGCAACGCCGCGTCGGCTAGATCCGCCACACTCACCGGCGCACCGGTGCGGAAGCACTCCACGCAGGGGCCCTCATCGGCCTCCACCTGCAGCAGATCCATTACATCGGCGTCCTCACTCGAGGACGCCACCACCTGCAGGTGGCGCTGGGAGTCGGCCAGCATGATCCCGGTCGCCTCGGCGGCCAGCAACTCAACGCTGTAACTCACCAACCGGTCCAGCAGATCGATGATGTCGTAGTCGTCGACCATGGTGTCGCGAGCCCAACGAATGCCCTGCTCAGCAGCCGCTCGCGGCCGCTTCCCACCTGACTCATCTCACAGATCCCTCCGCCAACGACCGCCACCGGGTGGCTCCCTCCGGAACCGCGCTCAGTCATCTTTCGGCTCACATCGCGTTTTGGATGAAGCGCAACCGCCGGGAGACCACGTCGTGGGCAACGTCACCCAGCAACCGCTGCTCGACGAATGCGTAGGCGCCACGACCATGCCGGTGGCCTGGTGGATCTCCGCGTGGCCGTGCAGCGAGTGGTCCAGCCACGCTCTGTCACCGGGATCGGTGCGCACTCCCAGGAACATCAGGGTGGCTATGTTCGCGGCGCTGATCGCGTCCCGTAGTTGCGCGTCGCTGAGCGATCCAGGTGCCCGGCTATACAGGTCCAGCAGTCCGAGGTTTATCGTCCCCCACTGCAACGGCACTGCGAACAACGCCCTCACCTGGGACTGCTCTACCACGGCGCCCGCGAAGATCGGCCAACGGCGCACCTCGGTGCTGTGATGCAAGTCAGTGACCAGCACCGGCCGCCCGGTCACCGTTGCAGGCAATCGCCAGCAACGCTCGCGTCACCGCGCCCCAACTCAGCCACTCAGGCCCACCCCACCACGCGCGCTCTCACCGAGCACTGTCATCCGCAGCCAGCCCCCGTCAGTCCTGGTCACGTGGCGACCCGGAGCGCGACGGGACTCGATCGGCGCCGAGGGACAATTCCACGTGACTCACCGTCACCATGTGCCCAGCCCGGGAGTCCTCGACTAGCGGCCGCTTGCACTAAAGCGGCGGGTGCAACCTTGGTCTCGTCCTCCGGCGATCTCGGCGACGGTGTAGTGCGTTTGCCGTCGCCGCCTTTCTCGTTATACAGCTGTCGGGGCTGGCTGGAAGGTACCGGGTTAAGGTCTAGTACGTGCGACATGGTCTGGTTATCTGCTCTTGTACTACGGAAGCGCGATGATCGGCCTCTGACTCGGGCCTCAATCCCGGAGAATTATCGGCACGCCAGGATCCCTCCGTCGAACTCGAACTGCCGACCACGGTCGCATCAGTTCGGTCGAGATGGTCGATG
The DNA here is from genome assembly GCA_041751815.1 of Pseudonocardiaceae bacterium. Lineage (GTDB taxonomy): Bacteria > Actinomycetota > Actinomycetes > Mycobacteriales > Pseudonocardiaceae. The sequence continues at coordinate 982 of JBGSWT010000914.1, read as the reverse complement.
TCACATAATCGAGCGTGTATCGAACCGGGGCTGGTTCCAAAGCGAACACGACTTCAGGGACATCGCAGGCCACCCCGGCCGGCCCCACGAGTCGAGGAGTGTTCGAGTGGATAAGTTTATACGACGGGGGGCGGGGCTCATGGCTGCGGGGTTGGCTACGGTCGCTTTGGTTGTGGGGGGTGGCGCCGTCGCGTCGGCTCAACCGTCGCCGCCGCCGCAGCCGGTGGCCTCAATCTCGGACGTGAAGGGCGTCTCCACTTCGGTGGCGCTGGATTCCGGGTTTGTCTCAGCGCTGCAGTCCCTCGAGGTGGCGCCATCACCGTCCGGGAACGCCACTGTGACGGATGGAGTCGCCACGTTCCCGATTACCGGTGGGAACGTCACTGTCTACAAGCCGGGCGAGGTCGACCCGTACGTGCAGGGCCGTCTGATGCACCAGGGCAGTGGGCTGAAGCTAACCAAAGGTGACACCACGGTTCAGCTCGACAACTTTGTTGTCGATCCTGGCAAGCCAGCGACGCTGACCGGCCGGGTGCAGGCCAACGGACAGGCCGTTGCCGAGAGCACCAAGCTTTTCGATCTCGACGGATCAACTCTGCAGCCGATCACCACCGATGCCCAAGCCGGCACGGCCACGCTGCAGGGTACGACGGTCAAACTCTCCGACGGTGCGGCGACTGCGCTCAATGGTGCGTTTAAGACCGACGCCCTCAAGGGTGGCACCACGGTCGGTATCGCCACGATCGTCGTGAAGCTGCCCGGACAGGGACAAGCGCAGGCGCCCTCCGGTGGGGTGGACGCCGGCGGCGGAAGCACCTCCGGTGTCGAACACGCTGGGCTGCTCGGTGCCGGCGCTGCAGCGTTGCTGGGAGCCGCAGCAGCCGCTGCGTATGCGACCCGCAGGCGAGTGGCCACCAATCGCACGAACTAAGACGAGCACTTCTCGCAGCTAGCGCCCGTCGGGTGTCGTGGGTTGCGACCT
>JBGSWT010000913.1:0-4064 GCA_041751815.1 Pseudonocardiaceae bacterium | reverse complement strand
CGGCGACTCGGCGACGTCACCGAGTGCCCGCAGCCGCTGCTGCCACCAGCCCACGGACTCCGGCGGGATGCTGAACGCCGTCGACGTCGTCATGCCGAAACCGAGCCGCCCGGCCGGCACCCCGGCGAAGGGGAAGAACGTCAGGATCGTCGACGGCCGGCCCGACTCGTCGCCGTAGTACAGGTGATAGGTGTCCGGCGCATCGAAGTTCACGGTCTGCTTGACCAGTCGCAGCCCGAGGACCCGGGTGTAGAAGTCGACGTTGCGCTGCGGGTCGGAGGCGATCGCGGTGACGTGGTGCAGACCCTCGGGTGAGACGGTCGACATGGGGCACTCCTTCATCGGTCCTGGGCATCGTTCCCGACGGCCCCCAGGCTCGCACCACTGTGCGGCTCTGGCATCACCGCGGTGGACTACCCGGCTGGACTGGTCCCCAGGACGGGTGTGACCGGTGAGGTGAACAGTGCCGTGTCGCCGTAGCGCGCTCGCAGGGACAGCAGTCCAGGCAGCTGACGGCAGTAGGCCACCAGATGGCCGGGTGCAACCCCGGACCAGCTTGCAACGCTGAACCAAGCATGGTAACCGAATTGTCTGATACGCTTTTCAGCGATTCCACTCGCGGGGGGATGCGCATGACTCCTGATCTTGTATGGATGCAGTCCCTTTGTGCTGTTCTGCGACGGGGCACCTACGTCAGTGCGGCGGCGGACATGCACTGCTCCGCTTCCACGGTTCGCCACCATGTGAAGCGGTTCGAGCAGTGCCTGGATGTACAGTTGGTGCAGCTCGATGATACGGGAGTTCTATCGCCGACTCCGGCCGGCGCCGTCGTCGTCGTCGCGGCGGTGCAGATGACATCGTGTTGGACAGAGCTGAAGGCGCACCTGCAACAGCCGTTGAGCCTCACGGCCGGCCGCTCGAATACAAGGTATGACAGCCCGAAGGTGAACAGCCCCCTGCTTGTTTGACGTCACCGTCACGACGTTCAGTCGGGACAGGCCTGTCTTCGTGTGGGTCGGACAGCGGTTCGAGCGAGCTGGGCGCCGGGCAGGGGTCGTGCCCAACGAGCCATGGCGGTGCCTAGACGCCTTGAGCTTCCGCACCCCGCGAAGTGAGCATTCATGTCATGTCACGGCGGGGTGTGTCAACACTATCCTCATACATGCGGGCACCCCCCAAGTCAAGAGGTCGGCCAACTCATGACGCTTCTCATGCACACCTTGATTGATCACGTGATGTGCCACACATACATGAAAACACTCCGATGGTCAGGTTTCGCACCCAGACCATGGTTGGAGCGCATCATGCGAAGCTGCGTTACCCTCGTGTTGGCAGTGGTCTTGTCCTGCGTCGCCGCTGTCCCGGCCGCCTCAGCCGCCGCCGTCACGGGCAAGGTGCACGCGGCGACCTCCGCACCGCCAGATCTGACGGGTCTGGCGAAGGTGGAGCAACCGATGTCCGTCATCGGTTACGACCTCGCGGTAGCGCAAGCGCATGGCGACGCCATCATTGACGACGAGAACGGGATTCGGTCGGTCAAGGTCTCCGACGGTGATCAGCCAGTCGTCGTGGATGAATCAAACTCGTCATCAATCACTATGGCTGACCAGGTTGTGTCCGGAAGTTGCGGCGTTTCTTTTCTCTACTATGAAGCGTCGGGCCGACGGCGGGCTGAAGTCTATACGGGCTTCGACTTGACCAGTATTGCGCCGGCAATCAGTTTCGGTTGGACCGTATCTGTCACGGACGCAGTAGGAGTTGGCAGTCGTTCGTGGGGTGGCGCCACGGTCGGCTACGGCTGGGACAAGTCCTGGACAACGAAGCACGGCACGTCCGGATACTCCTGGGCGATCGTCTCGGATGGCTGGGCCCTGCGAGCTGACGGCATCATCTGCTCGACCGGCCATCCGTGGGACGATACCAATCTGTACTGAGGACGGCCGCCTCGGTGAGCAGTCGAGCGGCGACGTGGAGGTGAATCATGCACGACGCGTCACCTGAGGGTTGGGTAGTTCGCGAGGACCTTGGACACGCGTTGGTGGTTCTCCTGCACCTGAGGGACGCGGCCGGTGCATATCAGGACTCACGCGCCTCCCAAGTCCCGCGTCTTGAGCCGGAGGTGCCGCGGTCGACCGAGCTTGCGACCGTCTGGTCGGCGGCAGGGGTGGCGCCGCTCTGGCTGCAACTGTGGACAGGCGAGCTGCATGTTGAATCTGAGCCTGGTGAGGATCCTCGCGTACGACTCGTGGCATCCGCTACCTCGTCGGGTATCCCCGACGTATTCTTGGCGGCCCTCGATGACGCATTCTACTGGGCGGATCTGCAAAAAAGAGAGACAATCAACTCCTTCAAGGCGTGGACGAGACCACAACGGCTGGCCGTCAACGATGCCGTAACCCAGGCGCGTGTGCCGTCGGACGACGTGCGCATACAGATCACTTCTATACCGGTCCAAGGTAGTTGGAGCCAGCTGGTGGCGCCGTCCCACCTCCTGGTCAGTCGCCGTCTTCGTGAGGACACGGCCAGTTTCATCCCCACGGTCGTAGCCGTGCTGGATCACATGCGCTGAGGTCGGCGCGCGGGCACGTCCGCCTGGACTGATCAGGCGGCACGGATCAGGGAAGATGCCCCGGGTAGGTCGGTCGCCGCGGTGAGCCGCCGGATTGGGAAGCACCCTGTCCGCCGTCAGGACATGCCCCGGACGTCGTGCAGTCCATCATCTACGGTTCCTGTCGTAGCCTGGCCCGTCACATCCGCGACCTCACCGCAGCCCACCCTGGAGTACCGCCTCGTGAAGAGTGCCGTCGAGACCCTCGCCCCCACCCGCGTCAAGCTCGTCGTCGAGGTGCCCTTCGAGGAGCTCAAGCCCAGCATCGACAAGGCCTACAAGACCATCGGCAACCAGGTGAGCATCCCCGGGTTCCGCCGTGGCAAGGTGCCGCCGCGCATCATCGACCAGCGGGTGGGCCGGGGCGCCGTGCTGCAGGAGGCCGTCAACGAGGCGCTGCCGGAGCTGTACCGACAGGCGGTCGCCGAGACCGAGATCCGCCCGCTCGGCCAGCCCGAGGTCGACGTCTCCGAGGTGCCGGACCTTGCCCAGGGCGGCGAGCTGAAGTTCACCGCGGAGGTCGACGTCCGCCCGTCCTTCGACATCCCCGACCTGACGACGCTGTCGGTCGTCGTCGACCCGGTCGCTGTGACCGACGCGGACCTCGACGGGCGCCTCGACGCGCTGCGCACCCGTTTCGGCACGCTGACCGGCATCGACCGGCCCGCCGCCACGGGCGACTTCACCTCCATCGACATCCGCGCCACCATCGACGGCGAGGAGGTCGACACCGCGTCCGGCCTGTCCTACGAGGTCGGCTCGGCCACCATGCTCGCGGGCCTGGACGACGCGCTGATCGGGCTCTCTGCCGACGAGGAGGCGATCTTCACGGCCCCGCTGGCCGGCGGGGACCACGCCGGTGAGGACGCCGAGGTGACCGTCACCGTCCGCTCGGTCAAGGAGCGGGTGCTGCCGGCGGCGGACGACGACTTCGCACAGCTGGCCAGCGAGTTCGACACCATCGAGGAGCTCCGCGAGAGCCTGCGCACCGAGGCCGACCAGGTCAAGCGGGTCGAGCAGGGCGTCCAGGCCCGGGAGCGCCTGCTGCTCGCGCTGGTCGGTGCCGTCGACTTCGAGGTACCCCCGGCCATGGTCACCGAGGAGGTGCAGCGCCACCTGGAGGGCGAGGGCCGACTCGAGGACGAGGAGCACCGCACCCAGGTCACCACCGACACCGAACGGACGCTGCGCGGTCAGTTCCTGCTCGACGCGATCGCGGAGGCGGAGCAGGTCGGGGTGAGCCAGGACGAGCTGCTGCAGTTCCTCATCTCCAGCTCGCGGCAGTACGGCATGGAGCCCAACGAGTTCGTCAAGGCCGTGGACGAGGCGGGACAGATCCCGGCGATGGCGTCGGAGGTGGCCCGGCGCAAGGCGCTGGCCATCGCGCTGGAGCGCGCCGTCATCACCGACACCGACGGCACGACCATCGACCTCGACGCACTCCTGGGCCGCCAGG
>JBGSWT010000912.1:0-2616 GCA_041751815.1 Pseudonocardiaceae bacterium | reverse complement strand
CGTGAACTCGACGTCATCGACGTGACCAGGCCCTATACACGTCGGTGGCGTCGAGTTCACGGCGCGCCCGACAATTAGGCAACAGCCACCTTATGCAATAAGTGGCGTCGCTCGCCAGCAGTCCACCGAAACCAATTCTGGCCTGAATGGTGGCCACTGGCGTTCATTGTCCGACCATTCCGGATGGAACTCGAAATTCGTCGGTCGCCGATAGTAGATGCCGGACACGGCCGACAAATCCAGGTAGCGCCGCGCGGTCCGCAGCTTCAGTCCTCCCGGTGATCCGGGTACGAGTCGCGCTCGCCGTGGCCGTCCGTATCCGTCTGCGTGTTCGTCGTGCCGTCGGTGTGCTTCGACAAGGGCATCATTTCCCCGCCGTCGCGGATAAGCCCGATCTGCCGGACATCGTCATATCCCAGCTCGGCCGGGTCGAACCGGATACTCACCCGGGGCGAGACCGCCAATGTGAGGCCGAACGGTCGGACTGCTGATGGCAGCGCAGGTGTGGCGTTGATACGACCGTAAGCCCGACCGAGCGGGAAGTGATCCGACGTAGGGAACACCACTGTGCCGGGATAGTCGTGCGATTCCACAATGCATCTCCGTTGAGTAAGGCTAGCCGCTGAGCCGTGTGGACACCCGACAGGTTCCGCCGCGTCCACCGCGCCGGGGCCGAGATCACTGCGGCCACTCTGGTGCCGGTCGGCCGCCGGGAGCTTGACGGGGGCAGGCTCGACCGGCGGCCGACCGGGATCTTTACGGGTGGCCTTGCGAAGCGCCCGGATTCGCCGCTGTAGTTCTTCGATCAGCTCATCGTTCGCGGCGTTCGCGCCTCGGTCGGCGTTGTCCATGAACAGCTTGGCCAGCGACTCGTCAGGAGTGAGGGGCCGGTCGCTGGGATCTGGGTGGGCTAGGGGCATCGCTGTCCGCCTAGGAACTGTTCCAGCGCTGTGGACCGGGGTGGCCTCAATGGCGCGGTCACCCCCAACGCGCTTGCCGTCGTTCATCAGCGCGGATTTGATCTTTGGGTGGGGATGACCGGCATGCACAACCGGCAGTAGCGGGCCTCCTGGGCTACCAGCGCCGCGGGCAGCACGTCACCACCGCAGACGGCGGTATACCTGCCCTGCGGCAGGCCGCTTTCCGCGGCGTCGGCGGTCAGTAGGTGGGCTGTGCCGGTGTTGTCCACCATTTCGACCGTGCGTCGGCGCTGCGGCGTCATCGTGTGACGTCCCTTGCTGTGCCTACCCATCCGCGTCGTTCCCCGCTTCCCCAAGGCTCCAGGCGCCGCCCGGCCCGGCTCGTCGGGGAACGGCAGGCCGGGCGGCTAGCGACCTCGCGTCCTGCCCGGCGTAGTGGATCTAATCCGATCCACTACGCTGCGAACTATACGAGTATCGATGTAGGCACAGTACAAGTGGACTATTCCGATTGTCCAGTCCTTCGAGTGGTTCGCTGTTGGGGCAGTGCCTGTGGAGTGACACACTGGTTATGTGTCCACCTCGCCTACCGTCTACCGCTTGCAGCTAGGCCGTGAGCTGCGGCGACTGCGCGAGGCAGCCGGGCGTAGCCGCGAGGATGCGGCTGCCGAGTTGGAGTGCGGCGTCTCGAAGGTCGGCAAGATCGAGACCGGCAAAGCAACCCTGCGACCGGCCGAAGTGCGGGCGCTGCTCGACCTCTACAACGTCACTGACCGTGACGAAGTGTTGCGGCTGGCGCAGTACGCCCGGCGGCGGTCGACCGTGCGTGTGCCGGACTGGGCTAAGACTTTCGTGGGTTTGGAGGCAGACGCAGCTGAGATCCGGACCTACCAAACCGAACTGGTGCCCGGCCTGCTGCAAACCGAGGACTACGCGCGGGTGGTCACCCAGGCTGCCGACCCAACCAGGGATCCCCGAGAGGTGGAGCGGCTGGTAGCTTCGCGGATCGAACGGCAACAGCGGTTGCATTCCCCTGGTGCCCCGCTGATCTGGGCAATCCTCAACGAGGCCGTGATCCGTCGACAGGTCGGCGATACCGAAACCATCGGTCGGCAGCTTCTGCACCTGGCCGAGTTGAACAACGATCCGAACATCACCATCCAGGTACTGCCGTTCACCGCTGGTGCGCACCCCGCGATGGGGTCGAGTTTTGTCCACCTGCGGTTGGGTGACCCGCCAGACGGGGAGATCATCTACCTGGAGGACATGGCTAGCGCCGATTATCTGGGTCGCCCGACGCAGATAGCGAGCTACCTCACGGCGTTCGGCATGCTGGCCCAGATGGCACTTAACCCCACACAATCGTCCCTCTTGATCAAGAGTGCGGCACTAGGTGAGTGAGTGATGAGCACACATGGCAACCCCAACCTGACCGGCGCCCAGTGGCGCAAATCCAGCTACAGCAACGGCAACGGTGGTGACTGCGTCGAGGTCGCCGACCTTGACGGCGGCGGCCGTGCCGTGCGGGACTCCAAGAATCGCAGCGGCCCGACCCTGATCTTCACCGCGGCTGAGTGGGCTGCGTTCACCGCCGGTGTACGTGCCGGCGAGTTCGACTGATCAAGGCACGCTCAGCAGCATCCCGACGCTGGCTGGCACCCGGAGGTGGTCAGCCCGGAGACGTCGCGCCGTGCCG
>JBGSWT010000911.1:0-2242 GCA_041751815.1 Pseudonocardiaceae bacterium | reverse complement strand
ACCGGCAACGGCTCCGGTCACGGCCGCCCATACGCTGCTCACACCCGCGAGCCTGCCCGGTTCCGCGCCTCCACACGGCGGGTCCGAACGTCAGCTGTGGATAGCGGGGCGGATGTGGACAGACTGTCAGCGCCACCACGCCCGTCAGGGCGCCGGGTCAGAACACGCCGCGGACGACCGCGTCACGGACCGCCGCTGCGTGCTCCTCGATCGTCACCGAGAAGCAGGAAGTGCCGTCGCGCTGACACTTCACGAAGTACCGCCACGGACCGGGCTCCGGGTCCAGCGCAGCCGAGACGGCCGCCGCGCTCGGCGACCCGATCGGTGACGCCGGCAACCCGACGTTGAGGTAGGTGTTGTACGGACCCGGCCGGGCGCGGTCGGCGTCCGATGTGCGCACCTGCTGCAGGTCCAGCGGGTAATTGATGGTGGAGTCCATCTGCAGCGGCATTCCGGCAGCAAGCCGGTTGTAGATGACTCGCGAGACGCGGCGGAAATCCGCAGTGATGGCCTCCCGCTCGATCACCGAGGCGATCACCAGCACTTCATAGGCGCTGTAACCGGTCCCCGCGGCCGACGCGGGGAAACCAGCCGCCAGCAACCGCGCCACCGAGATGCCGGTGACCTGCTGCAACAGCTCCACCGCCGAACTGCCAGGGCGCACGTCATAGTTACCCGGGACCAGCAGACCTTCCAGGCGCCGGCCCGGCTCGACTCGCGACATCGGATCGGCGGCCCAGGCCGGCACCGCGAGCTGGGCGAGGTCGGTCTGGCCCATCGCGGTGCGGAGTTCTTCAGCGCTCACGCAGGTGCTGGCCCCGCCGTTCACTGCGCAGCTGGCCCGGGAGATGTCGCTGAGCAGCCCAGGGACCGTCTTACCATCGGGCAGGTCGACATCGTCGAGCTGCTCACCACCGCGAATCTCCAGATGCCCAACCCGAGCCGCAGGTTCCTGCAACCTCGCCACCGCGGCGGAACCGGACATCTGCTCGCGCAACTGGTAGTAGCCCGGCTGCACCGCTCGGCTTCGGGGATCGGCCTCGGCGGCCAGGGTGAAAGCCCGAACGCTGGCGACCACGTTGCGTCGGACCAGGGCAGCTCCGATCGCGCTGAGGCTCTGGCCGTCCTCGACCTGCACGACGGCCGCCGCACCGCCGGCGCCGGCGAAGTCGGGCGTCTTGCGCAACGCTTCTAGCTGGCGTATCCCGAAGAAGACCCCCCCTGCCGCCAACATCAGCACGACAAGTACGGTGCCGAGCACGATACGGCGGCGGCGCCGCTCCACGGCTTGGCGTCGCGCCCGGCGCCCCCCGGTCCGCCTCGGTGAGCTGGGTGGCTCCGTGTCGTCAACAGTGTTCCTGAACAGCCCGAGGTCGTCGGTCACAATGCCGCCTCCGCGGGACCAAGTACGTCGGCGGTCACAATGCCGCCTCCGCGCGACCACCAGGGAACGACACACTGCGCACTAGAGACGGACACGCCGGGGGCGGGGTCATGGGCCGCCCTCCCCTGATCCGCGGGGCCGTTGTTGCTCCAGCCAGCCCTGCAGGATCTCCACCGCAGCGGCCTGATCGACCACTGCCCGCTGCTTGCGGCCACGAACGCCCCGGTCGGCGAGCGTCCGGATAGCCGAGACAGTGGTGAGGCGCTCATCGGTCATCCGGACCGGGACATCGTCACCGAGCCGCTCCGCCAGGGTGCGGGCGTAATCCTGCGCCGCGCGCGCCGCTGGACCGTGCCGCCCAGCCAGCGTGCGCGGAAGCCCGACCACCACCTCCACAACCTCATGCTCGACGATCAATGCGACCAGCTCCTCGAGGTCGCTGCCCCTCGACCGGTCGCGGTTGAGGGTAACCAAGGGTGTTGCGAGTATCCCGGATGGATCAGACAGCGCAACCCCGACCCGCACCGAGCCGACATCGACTCCGAGGCGGCGACCGGGTTGGGGACCGGGTTCGGGACCGGGAGTCCACACAGTCACGCACCGTTGCGCGCAGCGAGCTCGGCGCGCAGGGCCGCCACTGCGGCCAGGATTCCCCCCGGCTCGGTACCGCCACCCTGAGCCAGATCCGGCTTACCGCCACCGCGACCGCCAACCGCGGGCCCGAACACCGGCACCAGTGCACCTGCTGCCACTCCTCGCTGCCGGGCAGCGGCGGTGGTGGCCACCACGAACGAGACCTTGCTGCCTGCAGAGTCGACGCTGAACAGCGCCACCACCCCGGGCCGTTCGCCGAGCCGG
>JBGSWT010000910.1:0-3262 GCA_041751815.1 Pseudonocardiaceae bacterium | reverse complement strand
CGCCACCCCCCGCGTCAGCAGGCAGGCTGCAGTACAGCTGCGCACTGTGAGCCGGTAGCCCGCGATGCGCGAGGATTGCAGCGACCACCGCGACGCCCCGTTGTCGATCGGGCGCGGACGGGTCGGAGACCACCTGATCAGCCAGCCTCAGCGCCTGATCGAGATCGCCGGCGAGCGCGACCGCCTGCGCGTGGCGGGCACCCAGCGCACTCGGCGAGGCTCCAGCGTCGATTGTTCCCGCGTAAAGTTCGGCGGCCAGCGCCGGGGACTGTCGCAGCGCCTCGTCACCGGCCCGTTCCAGGACCGCAGCCACCCGGCTGCCGCTTGCGCCGGTGCCCAGCAGTTGGCGTCCAGCGGCGAGCACAGATCCACCCCGGTCGAGCTGGATGGTGGCCAACTGCCGCTGCATCTCCCGGCTTCGCAACATCGGCATCAACCGCAGCACGATGTTGCGGATGAACGGGATCAGCTCACCGCCATTGGTGAGCAGGCCCGTTGCCATCGCTGCTTCCACCGTGTCGGTCAAGGCGGCCGGATCGGCGTCGAGCAACGGGCCCAGCACGTCAGCATCCAGCGCTGCGCCGACGGCCATTGCTTGCAGCAGCCCGTAGATCTCTGGATCGAGTGCCTCCAACTGGTAGCGAAGCCGCTCGGCCAAGCCCGCGGAGACATTGACTCGCTCCGGGCGCCGGAACTGTTCTGGGCGCCGGGGATCGAATCTGCCGGTGTCCTGGAGTGCCTGGGTAACGAGGTTGACCAGCGACGGCAGCCCGCCAGTCTGTTCGTGAACGAGGTCGATCAGCGAGTCAGGGGGAGTGCACCCGACCCGCGCGGCGATTCGGGCCCCGACGGTACCGCGATCCAGGTGTCCTACGACCACTGGTGATCGACGGCGAGCCAGGCTCGCGCCGAGCGCCGAAAGCTCGCGACACCGGGGCCACGGTCGGTAGGCGACGACCAGCCGGGCGGCCTCCCCCTCGGCGAACGTGCGCAGCCCGTCGAGCATCGCCTGGTCTAGCTGGTGCGCATCGTCCACCAGAACGGGTTCGTTCGGGTCGAGCGTGTCCAGCCGCAGGCCAGCAGCGGGGTTGCCGCGCACCACCACGGCACCAGCCTTCTGATACTCGCGCACCAGCGCGTCGAGCAGCACTGACTTCCCGGTACCTCCTGGCCCGACTATCGCGGCGGTGAGCGGCGCCGACGGCGCACCGGCGATCTGGCGAAAGATCCAGAGTGCCGATGGCGGTGCGCTGGGAACCGCGAGATCAGGTGCCCCGTCGCCGGAGATGGAGTGCGGTCGGACCATGCTTCCTCTCTCGAGACTACTGCTCGTACGAATCACTAACGGCTCGATCGCTACCGGGTTGCGTGACGTTACATTTCGGGATCATGACGTGAGCGGTTAACAACTGGCTGTTGCGAACCGATGAAACCAACGACACCGACATTCGGTGGGACTAAACCGTGGTCGAGAGGTCGTGGGTCGTGAATTACGCACTGGGGGTCGACGTCGGAACAAGCTTCACGGCGGCAGCCATCTGGCGGCGGGATGAGGCCAAGACCGAGGCGGTAGCTCTGGGTAGTCGGGTGCCCTCGGTGCCCTCGGTGCTCTTTCTGGGTGCAGACGGTTCTGTGCTCGTTGGTGAGGCCGCTGAGCGGCGTGCGCTGACTGACCCCGACCGGGTAGTCCGGGAGTTCAAGCGCCGGATCGGTGATGACACGCCGCTGTTGGTGGGTGGGCAGCCCTACGCCGCCCAGGACTTGGCAGCGATGATCGTCCGTTGGGTCGTCGATCGGGTCACTGAGCGTGAGGGAGGTTCTCCGGACCGGATCGCAATTACCCACCCGGCCGGATGGGGGCCGTTCAAGAAAGAGCTTTTGTCTCGCGCGTTAAAAGCGGTCGGCCTGAACGATGTGACCTTTCTGGCAGAGCCGGAAGCAGCCGCGGTTAGTTATGCCGCGCAGCAGCGAGTCGAGGCGGGTACCACGATCGCGGTGTACGACCTGGGCGGCGGCACCTTCGATGCGGCCGTGGTCCGCAAGACCGGCGCAGATTCCTTCGCTCTGTTGGGAATGGCCGACGGCCTCCAGCAGCTCGGTGGCGCAGACTTTGACGAGGCCGTCTTCAGCCACGTGCAAGCCTTGCTCGCTGCCCAGCCGGGTGCAGTGCAGTGGGACACGCTGGACGTCGAGGACCCGAGCGTGCTCAGCGGGCTGGCGCGACTGCGCCGGGAGTGCACCGAGGCCAAGGAGGCGCTCTCCTCAGACACCGAGGTCACCATCCCCGTACTGCTCCCGGGCGCCAGTACCCAGGTTCGCCTGGTGCGCGGTGAGTTCGAGGAGATGGTCCGTCCGGCCATCGAGGACACCGTCGACTTGCTATCCCGCGCCATTCGTTCGGCCGACGTGAGCAGCGATGAGCTCGGAGCGGTGCTGCTGGTCGGCGGGTCCTCCCGGATGCCGCTGGTGTCCCAACTGGTTTCCGCCCGGCTGGGCTGCCCGGTCCGGGTGGATGCCGACCCCCAAACCACGATCGCTCTGGGTGCTGCACTGTCGATGGCTCCGGCCGCCCAACCCGTCACCGTGGCGATCGAGCCAGTTGCTGGTCCTGAACCGGAGGCTCCCGCAAGTCTTGAAAACCTGTCTAACCCGATGCCCGACCACGCGCCGCAACGGCCGCCGCTCATTCCGACTCAACGCGAGTCCCTTGAGGACCGCGAGTCCACCGGCAAGAACGGGAGGCTGCGCGGAAAGTTCACCTCTGGGATGCTGCTCAACATCACCGCGGTGGGACTGCTCGCCGGTGTGCTCATGACCTCACTCGCCGTCACAGCGCCTGGGGACGACCTCCCCGCTGCCAGCGGCAGCGTGTCGGGCACCGTCAGCCCACCTGGTGACGCGGTCGCGAGCGACGGCTCAGGTGCCCCCGCCGGCAACCCAGGATCCCCGACCGCCGCGAACAATGGGAAGAAAGCGACCAACGTGGGCCGCACCACCGCTCCCGTGCCAGAAGCGACTGCCAATCGACGCCCACCGGCACTTCCGGGCGCCCAAGGGGGGCAGGTGACAGGGGGTGGGCAGCCCACCGGACCTGCACAGCCCCCCGGTGGCGGAGCCACGGGCGGGGGTGAGACCGGTGGAGGTGAGACCGGTGGAGGTGAGACCGGTGGAGGTGAGACCGGTGGAGGTGAGACCGGTGGAGGTGAGACCGGTGGAGGTGAGACCGGTGGAGGTGAGACCGGTGGAGGTGAGACCGGTGGAG
>JBGSWT010000909.1:0-11496 GCA_041751815.1 Pseudonocardiaceae bacterium | reverse complement strand
ACCGGGCACGTGGTGTCGGACGAGCAGCACGCGGATTTCCCGACATCTCGGAATTGTGCGGCCGGTGCGGGCGCGGTCGTGCCGCCATTTCTCTGCACGGTGACCTGTCCCCGTGCGTCATCGGTCGGTTCCTGGTCGCGGGCAATGTCAAGCATGAGCCCGTGGGTGACATCCTGGGCGGGGCACGGTGGCGTGAGATCGTCGGCTCGATTCCGGCGCAGGGTGCCTGCACACCATCTGACAGCAACGATTGTGATCCGTCGAGGAAGGCCTAGTGGACTGGACGCCGCACGCTGAGCGGCTAGCGAGCGAGGTCACTCACCCGGTGTCGCGGTGGCGACCGGCCATCGCAGCGATCCCGCGGCATCTGCTTATGCCCCGTTGGTGGTCCTGGTCGGCCGCCGGTTCTGGTTTCGGGTCCGATGTCTGGGAGCTGCGTGATGGTCCCGCTGACGAGGGCGGCTGGCTGTGTGCTGCCTACGGTGACCGGTCGCTGGTCACACAGGTCGGTCCGCTGCACGCCGACCACGGCCAGCTAGGTGATCGGGTGGTGGGGATGCCGACGTCGTCGGCGACCTTGCCGGGACTCATCGTGCAGATGCTGCGGCACGCCCATCTCGTTGACGGTGCCGATGTTTTGGACGTCGGCACCGGTTCGGGGTACGGGTGCGCGGTGCTGGCTCGACGGCTGGGCGGCCAGCACGTCACGAGCGTCGATGTTGATGCCTACCTGACGGAAGTCGCCGCCGAGCGCCTGGCTGGCATCGGGCTGCGCCCACAGCTGATGACCTGCGATGCGACCGGCCCGCTGCCTGGTGCCTACGACCGGATCGTGGCCACGGTGGCCGTCCGGCCGATTCCGGCGAGCTGGCTTGCCGCGTTGCGGCCCGGCGGGCGTCTGGTCACCACCATCACCGGCACGGCCCTGATCATCACTGCGGACAAGACCGACGACGGCGGCGCGACCGGGCGTACCGAATGGGACCGGGCCGGGTTCATGCACACCCGGGCGGACGCGGACTACCCGCCTGGGCTGGGGGAACGGTTTGCCATTATCCGCGAGGCCGAGGGTGATCAGATCGGCGTGGGCTGCTACCCCGTGGTGAACGTTGTGGAGGCGTGGGAGATCTGGTCCATGCTGGGGATCGTCGCGCCCGGCATCGAGCATCACTACCAGCAGGCCGGCGACGGGCGGCGTACGGCGTGGATGCTGCACCCGGACGGATCATGGGCCAGGGCCACCAGCGCGGACGGTGACACGCCGACCGTCCATCAGAGTGGCCCGCGCCGGTTATGGGACATCTTGGATGACATCCGTCACCGCTGGCTGCGGGACGGCTCACTGCCCGTCTACGGGGCCACTGTCACCATCACCCCAGACGGTGTCTGCTACCTGAAACGCGGGCGCTGGCGAGCAACGGTCGCAAGCTAGTTGCGTACGGCGCATCCACGCCCGTGACCCCGACGATCCCGACCAGCGGTTATGGAGACATGAGGCGGACTGGTCTGTATCGTCATGATCCGGAGACGAGGAGCAACGCCGTGACCCTCAACACCATCGCACTCGAGCTCGTTCCGCCCAACGTCGAGCACGGCACGCAACGGGCCCTCGACGATGCGCACAAGGTGCTCCAGCACTCCAAGACCTTCGGCATCGAAGGCCGGATCAGGCATGTGATGATCCCCGGGCTGATCGAGGAGGACGACGACCGACCGGTCGAGATGAAGCCGAAGCTGGACGTGCTCGACTTCTGGTCAGCCATCCAGCCGGAGCTGCCAGGGGTGAGCGGGCTGTGCACCCAGGTGACTGCGTTCATGGACGAGCCGGCTCTGGGCAAGCGGCTGGCAAACCTGCGAGGCGCCGGGATGGACGGCGTCATCTTCGTCGGCGTCCCCCGCACGATGAAGGACGGCGAGGGATCGGGCGTCGCACCGACCGATGCGCTGTCGCTGTATGACCAGTTGGTGCCCAACCGCGGCGTGATCCTGATCCCCACCCGGGACAGCGAGCTGGGCAGGTTCAACTTCAAGTGCGACCAGGGCGCTACCTTCGGCATGACCCAGCTGCTGTACTCCGACTCGATAGTGGGCTTCCTGACCGAGTTCGCCCAGCAGACCGAGCACCGGCCGGAGATCCTGCTCTCGTTCGGCTTCGTCCCGAAGTTCGAGAACCGGGTAGGTCTGATCAACTGGCTGATCCAGGACCCGGGCAACGACGTGGTCGCGCAGGAACAGGCGCTGGTCACCAAGCTGGCCGACAGCGAGCCCGACGAGAAGCGCAAGATCATGCTGGACCTGTACAAGCGGGTGATCGACGGTGTCGCCGACCTCGGCTACCCGCTGAGCATCCACCTCGAGGCGCCGTACGGTGTCTCGGCGCCCGCCTTCGAGACCTTCGCCGAGATGCTCGCCTACTGGGCACCCGACACGAGCTGACCACGAACCGTGAACCTGCGTGCCCTGGTGCGCGGTGACCTGGACTGGTCCACGCTGCTCCACGAGGTCACCGCGCAGGGGGCGGCGTACGCCGCTCGTGCCGTCCGCCAGCCGGTCTGTGCCCAACTGGCGGCCGAGCTACGAGACGGACGGTACGAGCCGGTGGAGTCCGTGATCGGGTCGGTCCGGCAGGAGACCGAGGCCTTCGAGGTCGCCGTCGCGGAGCTGGATCGCTATCCGTTGCTCAGCAGCGTGTGCGACGAACTGGTCCGGCGGCTGCACGAGCACGGCGTACCGCAGTGGGTACCGAATGAGGTCTCGATCCAGCGCTACCGGCCGGGGTCGATCGGCATCACGCCGCACCGCGATCAGCGCCGGTACGCCCAGCTCGTCGCCGTGATCACGATCACCGGGTCGGCACCGTTCACGCTGTGCCGCAATCGCGGCGGCGATCCCCTCCGGACCTGGCAGGCCGACGAGGGCAGCCTGGTGCTGCTGCGCGGGCCGGGGCTGGCCGGTGACCAAGACGGACGGCCGATGCACATGGTCGGCGGGCCCACTGGCACACCGCGGACGTCGATCGGGATTCGGATGGACACCGCATACAGCGATGGCACGCTTGCTTAACCATTCAGTTCATCGGCGATCAGCGGCTAGCGATAGTGGGCAGCGGGCTGCTACGAGCGGAGCCGATTCGACGTGCGGGCAGCCCGATTTGGTGCGAACATAGCCAAATAGGGCATCTTCGTACACAGCTAGCGGTGAGCTGACACCGCTCGCCGCAGCGCATGGAAGCGACCTGTCATGTACAGAATGTCGCCGGGTCGACTAAGGAGATCACCATGCTCGCCATCGTCGCCGCCATCCTGTTCGCGCTCGCTCTGGTGCTCCACCTGGCCAGCGTTGCGCTCGGCCCGCTCGACCCCACTGCATTCATGCTCGCCGGGCTCCTGTGCCTCGCGTTGCAGCTCGCCGGAGTCGGGGCTGGCATGAGGGGTCGCAGCCGCAGTCGCATCTGAGGGTGGGATAGTCACCCGGCTGCCACTCATTTGTGGTCTGCCCACAAACCCGCAGCTAGGGATTTCGTGCTGGCACCCGGTTGTCCCGCACGGGCGTTCGCCGTTGACTGGTGTGTGGTCCTGCTCACAAAAGAGGGCCACTGCAGCGCTGGTCGACGGTCATCGTCAGGAGCGTGGGAACGATGCCGCACGAGCTCAAGTGCCCGCACTGCAGCTGCCCGCTGCTGACCGTCCAGGGCAGTGTCCGGGTGCCCGATGTGGACACCGTCGAGATGCTCCACCGGGAGATCGAACACCTCCGTGCCACGGTGGCGCGGCTGCGCGGGGCGGGTTTCAACCCCTTACCGCGGAGCCTCGATGGGAACCCGGCGCCATCCTGATCGACCCGGATACCGATGATCGGCAGGAGTGGCTGTGCTGGTTGATTTCCGCCCTACCGGCAGGCTTCGCGGCAAGAAACCCGTGGACGTGACCGCCGCGGTGGGCCCGGTCCTGGACGCGCTCGCCGAGGATTCGGTGGACCTGTCCCGGGTCCGCGTGGTGTGTGACTGGGTGCAGTACCGCAACAGCTTCCGCGACGTCGTCGACATCCGGCCGATCCTGGCGGCGCACGGCAGCGATTCGATGCTGGAGCCGGTGCCGCTGGCGGCGGTGGTGACCGAGGATGAGATGGAGGTCGCGATCGACGTCCGCCGCAGCTCCGACGTGCCACTCAAAAAGATCACTGGCGAACTCCTTCGGGCCAGCTACGGCGATGCCGAGCCGTCCCGGATCCATCTGGAGCCGTGGCTTGCCACCAGCGCCAGTCTGATCTGGGAGTTCAACGCGCTGTACTGGAAGGCGTTGGACCTGTGGGAGCAGGCCACTGGTCAGGCCTACGAGTCGGCCCTGCCGGGCGGGCAAAGCGACGCTCGCAACCGGGACTCGGTGCGCGAGATCATCACCGACCTGTTCGCGCTGTGGGATTCGCTGGCCGAGCGCAATGCGCTGCCCGAAGAGCTGTACGTGGTCGAAATCGGGCCAGGCAATGGCAATCAGGCCACGACCTGGCTCGACGAGTTCGTCGAGCTGGATCGCAAGCACGGCAAGGAGTACTACCGGCGGCTGCACTACCTGATGTGTGACTACTCGCCGCACGTCCTGGAACTCGCCCGGGCCGCGGTGGCCCACCACGCGGAGCACGTCAGCTCATTCGTGCTGGACGCCACCCAGCCCAGGACTGCGCTGGGTTTCTTGCGCTACAAGGTGTTTCTGGTCTACATCTCCAACGTCTATGACAATCTGCCGACCGACGAGGTGGCGCAGCTCGGCGGGCGCACCTACATCGTGCAGACCAGGGCCTACCTGTCCAAAGAGGCTGCCACCGAGATCGGGCAGCTGGTATCGGCCCAGCCCGACGGGGTACCGGAACTGGTCCGCAAGTTGCTGCGGCTGGGCCCGGCCCTGCTCGCAGAGGCTGCACCTGCGCACTTCCCGTCAGCTGAGGTGGCGGTGGAGTTCTGGCGTCGTACCTGGGCGGCGTTGCGCTTGGAGGAGCGGTACCTGCCGCTGGCGGGCCTGGACCTCTATCAGATCGCACCCACGGTGAGTGGGGAGATGCTGCGCCCGTTGCTGGAGTCCGGCGCCACCATCCGCATGCACGTCAACAACGGCGCGGTGGCCAGTTTCGTGGACACCATTCCGCTGCTGCATCCCTACGGTCGGCTGATCTGCCACGACCTGTTCGTCACCGACGTGCATGCCTACCGCACCGGTTTCCGCGGACCCGGCAAGTACGACGGCTCGATCGTGAACTGGCTCAACGGGCCGCTGCTGGCGCATATCGGACGCCGGAAGGGTTTCGACGTGAACTACCAGCCGTTCGCGCACCGGAGCGGCACCAACATCGTCACCATGACTGCCCAGGTGAGGGACTGAGATGACCCCTCTCCTGCCCACGACCGTCGTCGGGTCGTACTCGGTCCCCGAGTGGCTCGAGCGGCTCAAGACCGACTACTACCGCAACCGGATCAGCCGCAGCCATCTCGGCGAGATCCACGACATGGCGATCAAGGCGGCGCTCAAGGACCAGGAGACCGCCGGCATCGACATCGTCTCCGACGGGGAGCTGCGCCGGGACAACGACATCGACTATCTGCTGGCCCGGATACCGGGCGTGCAGATCCCGGTCACCGTCAAGTCCTTCTATTACGACTACTATGACATCATCGTCGCTGATCCGCTGCCGAGCGATCCGCCGCCGCTTGGCCTGGCCGACGACTACCGCTTTACCCGTGAGTACACGGACCACCCGGTCAAGTTCTCGTTCACCGGGCCTTTCTCGTTGTCCCATCGGATCCGGAACAAGGCGTATTCCCAGTCCGCCGACCTGGTCCGGGCGCTGGCGCGGGTGCTCAACGGTGAGGCGCGAGCCCTGGCCGAGGCGGGCGCGGAGCTGTTACAGATCGACGAGCCCTTCCTGGCCGGCTATCCCGAGGACGTGGAGGTGGCGGTGGAGGCGATCAACATCGTCACCGAAGGCGTCGACGTCACCTGGGGGCTGCATGTCTGCTACGGCAACCGCTACGCCCGGCCGTCCTGGGAGGGGCATTACAACTTCCTGTTTCCGGCGGTGCTCGGCGCGAACGTGGACCAGCTCATCCTCGAGTTCGGCCGCAAAGGCTATGAAGACCTGCATCTGATCCAGCAGCTCGGTTGGGACCGCGCGCTCGGGCTTGGTGTCGTAGACGTCAAGAGCGAGCAGGTCGAGTCCGCGGATCTCATTGCCCAGCGCATCCGCAAGGCGCTGGAAACGTTCTCAGCCGATAATTTGATCATCAACCCGGACTGTGGGCTGCGCCACCTCCCGGCCGATGTCGCCCGGGCGAAGCTGGCAGCGATGGTAGAAGGAACTGCCGCGGTCCGTCGCACCCTGTCCGCCGAACCCCCCATCACATCGCCGGAACCGACCGTCGAGCAAGGAGCGTGATCCTGTGACCCAGCTGGAGAGCATCGAGTACCTGTTCACCTCCGAGTCGGTGACCGAAGGCCACCCGGACAAGATGGCCGACCAGATCTCCGACGCTGTGCTGGACGCGGCGTTGACGATGGACCCGAACGCGCGGGTCGCCTGCGAGACCCTGATCACCACCGGGATGGTCGTGCTGGCGGGGGAGATCACCACACCGAGCGTGCTGGATTACACCCAGATCGTGCGCGACACGATCTGCCGCATCGGTTATGACAACGGAAGCTTCGGCTTCGACGGGCACAGCTGCGCGGTGCTGACCGTATTGGACAAGCAGTCGCCGGACATCGCTCAGGGTGTCGACATGGCCGCGGAGCGGCGCGGCAAGCTGTCCGAGGACGAACTGGACAGCGCCGGTGCGGGAGATCAGGGAATGATGTTCGGGTATGCGACGAACGAGACCCCCGAGCTGATGCCGATGCCGATCGCGCTGGCCCACCGGCTGTCCCAGCGGCTGGCGAAGGTGCGCAAGGACGGCACCCTGCCTTACCTGCGCCCGGACGGCAAGACCCAGGTGACCGTCCGCTACCGGGATCATGTGCCGATCGGAGTGGAAAAAGTGCTGATCTCCACCCAGCACGCCGAGGAGGTCACCTCAGAGCAGATTCGAAAGGATCTGTGGGAGCACGTGGTGCGTGCGGTGCTCCCGGCCGACTTCTACAACGAGGTGGAGTTGGCGCGCAACTTTTTCGTCAATCCGACCGGGCGGTTCGTGATCGGCGGGCCGGTGGGTGATGCCGGGCTGACCGGGCGGAAGATCATCGTGGACACCTACGGCGGGTTCTCCCGGCACGGTGGCGGCGCGTTCTCGGGTAAAGACCCGTCCAAGGTGGACCGTTCCGCGGCGTACGCGGCCCGCTACGTGGCCAAGAATGTCGTGGCCGCTGGCCTGGCCGACCGGGTCGAGGTGCAGGTGGCCTACGCGATCGGCGTCGCCCGGCCGCTGTCGGTCTTTGTGGAGACCTTCGGCACCGAGCAGGTGCCTCGCGCGATCATCGAGAAGCTGGTGGGTGAGCACTTCGACCTGCGGCCGGCGGCCTTCCGGAGCTACCTGGGACTGCACCGCCCGATCTACGCTAAGACCGCCGCCTATGGTCACTTCGGACGCAACGATCCGGACTTCACGTGGGAGCGGACCGACAAGGCGGCGGAGCTGCGCGAATCCGCCGGGCTACCTGCCAGCACGCAGCCGGCAACCGTCTCACAGATCTAAGGAGCTATGGTGGGCATCATCGTCACTGGGTCAATCGCCACCGACTACCTGATGGTCTTCCCGGGCCGGTTCGCCGAGCAGATCGTGCCCGATCAGATGGAAAACCTCTCGGTGTCCTTCCTGGTGGAAGACCTGGCGATCCACCGTGGCGGCGCGGCCGCCAACATCGCCTTCAACCTGGGTTGCCTGGGGCTGGCGCCGGCGCTGGTGGGCGCGGTCGGGGCCGACTTCGCCGAGTACGGGCAATGGTTGTCGGCCCATGGGGTGGACACCAGCGCGGTGCACGTCTCGCAGACCAAGCACACCGCTCGATTCCAATGCACCACTGACTCCGACCAGAACCAGATAGCGTCGTTCTACGCCGGTGCGATGAGCGAGTCGCGCGATATCGAGCTGAAGCCGATCGTGGACCGCTTGGGCGGGACCGATCTCGTGGTGGTGGGGCCGAGCGACCCGGCGGCCATGCTGCGGCACACTCAGGAGTGCCGGGACCTCGGTTATCCGTTTGCTGCGGACCCCTCCCAGCAGCTCACCTCGCTTGACGGTGACCAGATCACGCAGCTGGTCGAAGGTGCGGCCTACCTGTTCACCAATAGTTACGAGCGAGGACTGCTGGAACGCAAGACCGGTTGGTCCGAGGAGGACATTCTGGCGCGGGTGGGCGTCTCTGTGATGACCCGCGGCGCCAAGGGTGTGACCGTCCAGCGGCCCGGCGAACCAGTCATCTCGGTGACACCGCCGCAGGAGCTGGCCAAGGCGGATCCCACCGGCGTCGGTGATGCGTTCCGAGCCGGCTTCCTGGCCGGGGTCCAATGGGGCGTGACTGACGAGCGGGCCGCTCAGCTCGGTTGCATGCTGGCCACGCTGGTGATCGAGTCGGTGGGGACCCAGGAGCACACGTTCGAGCCTGCGGCGTTCATGGAGCGATTCAGCGAAGCTTACGGACCCGACAGCGCGGCCGAGGTAGCTGACCACGTGCGCGCGTGACTACCAACTTCGAGGCAGTGTTTAATTTTAAGCCGGTGTCTAAATTTTAAGCCGGTGTCTAAATTCTAAGGGAGTGTGTTTCGATGACTGTGGCGCCTGCCGCTGAGAAAAAGCTAGAGAGCCGCGCTGGTATTGACTTCGCTGTTGCGGATTTGAGTCTGGCTGAGTTCGGCCGCAACGAGATCCGGTTGGCGCAGCATGAGATGCCGGGCTTGATGACGTTGCGGCGCGAGTATGCGGAAGTGTTCCCCTTGCGCGGGGCCCGGATCTCCGGGTCGTTGCACATGACGGTGCAAACGGCGGTGCTGATCGAAACCCTGGTCAGTCTCGGTGCCGAGGTCCGGTGGGCGTCGTGCAACATCTTCTCCACTCAAGACCATGCCGCGGCGGCAGTGGTGGTGGGCCCGCATGGCAGCGCGGAGGAGCCGCGGGGCGTGCCGTGTTTCGCCTGGAAGGGCGAGACATTGACGGAGTACTGGTGGTGCGCTGAGCAGATGTTGACCTGGCCCGACGGGCAGGGGCCGAACATGATCCTGGATGACGGGGGAGACGCGACCCTGCTGGTGCACAAAGGCGTTGCCTACGAAAAGGCCGGAGTGGTGCCCTCCCCGGACGAGGAGGCCGATTCGGATGAGTGGAAGGTGTTCCTGGAGGTGTTGCGGGCCTCGTTGACCGCCACGCCCGGAAAGTGGACGGCGATCGGGGAAGGCATCCGCGGGGTGACCGAGGAGACCACCACCGGGGTGCACCGCCTATACCAGTTGGCTGCGGCGGGAGAGCTGCTGTTCCCGGCGATCAACGTCAACGACTCGGTGACGAAATCGAAGTTCGACAACAAGTATGGGTGCCGGCATTCGCTGGTGGATGGCATCAACCGCGCGGTGGACGTACTGATCGCCGGGAAGTTGTGCGTGATCTGTGGATACGGAGATGTCGGCAAGGGATGCGCGGAGTCGCTGCGGGGCCAGGGCGCCCGGGTGGTCGTTGCCGAGGTGGATCCGATCTGTGCGTTGCAGGCGATGATGGATGGTTTCACCGTCGATACCCTGAACAACGTCGTCGACCGCGCGGACATCATCATCACCGCCACCGGGAACAAGGACATTGTCACGGTCGACCACATGGCACGGATGAAACACCAGGCGATTCTGGGCAATATCGGGCACTTCGACAACGAGATCGACATAGCCGGGTTGGAGCGCCGATCGGGTGCCCGTCGACTGGTGATCAAACCGCAGGTCGACGAATGGACTTTCTCAGACGGACATTCGATCATCGTGTTGTCCGAGGGCCGGTTGTTGAACCTGGGTAACGCTACCGGGCACCCGAGTTTTGTGATGTCGAACTCGTTCTCCAACCAGGTGATCGCCCAGGTCGAGCTGTTCACCAAGCACCAGGAATACGACCGGGAGGTCTACACCCTGCCCAAGGTGCTGGATGAGAAGGTCGCCCGGATCCACGTCGAGGCCTTGGGTGGCCAGCTCACCACGCTGACCAAGGAGCAGGCCGAGTACATCGACGTGGACGTCGAGGGCCCTTACAAACCACTGCACTACCGGTACTAGGTCTGCCCGCAGAATCTGCGGGTTTGTGGACAGCTCTCCTGCTCCCGAACTCGACAGGAGAGCTGTCCACACCGTGCCGAGCAGCTCTCCTGTCGAGTTCGGGAGGCTGAGCGCACCCAGTGAACCGCGCGCATTAGGAGCACATCGATGGCTTTTCCCAGCGATCTTGAGATCGCCCGCGGTGCCACCCTCACTCCGTTGGCGGAGATCGGTGCCGGGATGGGCCTGGGATCACACCTGCTCGAGCCCTACGGCGAGCACGTCATGAAGGTCAAGACGGCGGCCATCGATGAGCTGGCTGGGGCTCCGCGGGCGAAGTACGTGGTCGTCACGGCGGTCACGCCGACCCCGCTCGGCGAAGGTAAGACGACCACCACGGTGGGGCTAGGCCAGGGTTTCGCGCGCATCGGCAAGCGGGCCACGGTCGCGATCCGGCAACCCTCGATGGGCCCCACCTTCGGGATCAAGGGCGGGGCGGCGGGAGGCGGCTACAGCCAAGTCGTGCCGATGGAGACCCTGAACCTGCACCTGACCGGAGACATGCACGCTGTGACCGCGGCGCACAACCTGCTCGCCGCGTTGATCGACAATCAGCTGCACCAGCGCGACGGCGCCGATCTCGATCCGCACAGCATCACCTGGAACCGGGTGCTCGACGTCAACGACCGGGCCTTGCGCAACATCGTGGTCGGGCTCGGCTCCCGGGCCGACGGCAATCCCCGGCAGAGCGGGTTCGACATCACCGCGGCCAGCGAGGTGATGGCGGTGCTGGCGCTGTCCACGTCGCTGCAGGACATGCGGTCCCGGTTGGGCCGGATCGTGGTCGGCCAGACGTATGACGGCAAGCCGGTGACTGCGGAGGACCTGCAGGCCGCCGGCGCGATGACGGTGATCATGCGCGAGGCGATCAAGCCGAACCTGTTGCAGACGCTGGAGGGTACGCCGGTGCTGGTGCACGCCGGGCCGTTCGGCAACATCGCGCACGGCAACTCGTCGGTGATCGCCGATCTGATCGGCATCCACTGCGGTGACTACCTGGTCACCGAGGCCGGCTTCGGGGCCGACATGGGTGCCGAGCGCTTCTTCAACATCAAGTGCCGCGCGTCGGGACTGCGACCGGACGCGGCGGTGCTGGTGGCCACGGTGCGCGCGCTCAAGACGCATTCCGGCCGGTATAGGGTCGCCGCTGGCCGTTCGTTGCCGGAGGACATGCTGGTGGAGAATCCGGACGACGTGCACGCCGGCGCGGCCAACCTTCGCAAGCAGATC
>JBGSWT010000908.1:0-19101 GCA_041751815.1 Pseudonocardiaceae bacterium | reverse complement strand
TCGAAGCGAGGATCGGAGAAGGACAGCGCCATCGAGCCGGAGAAGTCCTCGATCGGGGAGATCTCTTCGAGCACCTCCGCGAGGCCGCCCATCGGCCCGTCATCGCCGGCCTCGATGCGGCGCTGGAACCATTCGTCGGCACCAACCAGCCACTCGTACGATTGGAGCTGGAGATCCAGAAGATCGGGCACCTCGAGCGGCTCGCGGATCTTCGCGAACGATGGCCGGGCTGGGGCGCCGGGAAGGCGGGGTATCGAGATATTCGCAGCAGAGGACTTGGTCGGGCGGGAGACTGCCAAGATGCGTCCTTCCGAACACTAGCGCTGCCGAGCGCAGAACCGCATGGTCTCCGCAGACCACGCGCCTCGCGCTGTAGTTCGTGCAGTTACTGATGCAGTTATGGCGGTGCTTGTAGTGAGAACAGCTGTTACCGTTCACGCAGCCCGAGCACCCCCGAGCACAGGGGAGACTGAGGAGAGGGCAGCGCAAAGAAGCAGTCTAACCGCTAGGACGGCGACTGTCCAGCACCGGATACAACCGGCGCGAGCGTGCTCCTAGAGTGACCTGCGGCACGCCGCCCGTCAAGAGCGCACATCCGATCAGTGGTCGGATACGCACGATCAGCGGCCGTGAATCCGATCGGCTCAGCCGATCGGTGGGTCAGGTTCAGGGCGGGGGTCGAGCCGGGTCGCCGAGGGCTCGACGAGGGTGAACGCGATCAGAACGGCGCCACGTCGGCGATCTTCCAGCTGCCGTCGACCCGCTGCGCAGTGACGGTGAGCCCCAGCATGGGTGGAGGCTGGGGTCCCTGCTTGGCCTGCCGCTCGATGAAGACCACCACGACCGCGCGGTCGCCATCGAGCATCTTGACGGCGACCGCGGGCACGGTCGTCGCCACTACGGCCTGCTGCGTGGGCGCCAACTCCCGCACCTGAGCGAACTGTTGGCGATACTCCTGGACCAACGGACCGGTGATAACGTCAGCAGCGGCCCGCTCGTTGGCGTCCAACCGGGCAAAGTCGTAGGAGAAGATGCGTTCCACCGCATCCCGCACCTGCTCGGAGACCTGGGCGGTGGCGTCGGCGTCGACCACCGCATCATTGCTCGCCGCGGCAGACCCGAGCAGCTGGTTGGCCTCGCCGCGGAACCACGCCGCCAGACCCAGCGCGATCACCAACGCAGCCACCAGCCCCACCAGGGTCGCCACTCCGGTCAGACGCCGGGGCGGCTTGGTCACCTGCTCGGTAGGAGCATCGGCTTGTGGGCGGGTCGGGATGGTCATGCGATCTCCGAGTCCCCTCGCTATTTCCCGGGCGCGGGCGCAGGGCACGCTCCGGCCAACGGGATGGCTTCACCGACCGGCACTAGCTTGTCGATCTTCCAGGCATCACCGTCGCGGCGCATGTCGAGTTGTATGCGCCTGCGCACGCAGCTCGCTGCACCACCGTCGAATTGAGACGTGACGTCGACCCCGACGAGCACCCTGGCAGTACCGGAACGCTCATTGAGCGCGGCGACCGCTCCGTCGATCACTCTGGCGGTGGTGGTCGTTTTCGAGTCAGCGATGGCGCGCGCATAGTCGTCCCTATTGGTCCGCACCTCGCCGAGTAGCGACCCGGCCGCCGACTGCTCCCACAGCTTCAACCCCTCCTGCACCTGCCGATGGTCGATCGTGTTGAGGTTGATCACGGTCCGCTGGGCATCCTGAAGCACAGCGTCTCGGGCCACACCTCCGGCGAGGGAGTCATCATGCGCGGCCCGGTACCAGGACACGCCGAACCAGCCGGCGACGGCGAAGGCGACCACGGCGAGCACCGCGACCGCAAGGGTGGCGGTCCGTAGCGGCCCGCCCAGGAAGCGCCGGATGGCGGCGATGCTGGTCATGGCCGTCCAGGGTAGAGAGGGGAGGTTGGGTACGCGTTAGGGTCCATGGGGATGGCGGTCACCGCCCGAGGAGGTAGTCGGTGAGCCACGGCCACGTCGAAGGACATCGGGATCTGGCGTCCGGCCGATCGGCCTACTGGCAGGCCTGGCTTCCCCCGGACCACGCCCGGGCAATCATCGTGATCGTGCACGGTATCCATGAGCACTCCGGACGCTATGCCCACGTCGGTACCCGGCTGGCCGGGGCAGGCTTCGCATCCTATGCCGCTGACCATCGCGGGCACGGCCGATCCGACGGGCGGCGAGCCAACCTCGAGCGGATGGCACTGATCGTGGACGACCTGGGTTCCTTCGTGCGATTCGCCGCTGAGCGCCACCCCGGCCTGCCAGTGTTCATGGTCGGTCACTCGCTCGGCGGACTGATCGCGTTGCAGTACGCCACCGAGCAGGGCAGCGCGCTGGCCGGCCTGGTGCTGTCCGGGCCGCTCGTGGAGGTGACGGTGGGCTCGGCGCTGCTGAAACGGCTGGCCGGGGTGCTCTCGGCGCTGGCCCCCAACCTCGGAGTGACCGCGCTGGACGTCGACGAGAAGATCAGCCGGGACCCGGAGGTGGTCCGCTCCTACCGGGAGGATCCACTGGTGTACCTCGGCAAGGTCAAAGCCCGGACCGGCGCCGAGATCCTGGCCACGACGCTGGTCCTGCCTGCGCGGCTGCCACGGTTGTCCGTGCCGCTGCTGCTTCTGCACGGCACCGGCGACGAGATCTGCGCCCCGGCCGGTTCGACGATGGTGCACGACCGGGTGACCTCCCCAGACAAGACTATGCGTCACTACCCGGACCTCTACCACGAGGTGTTCAACGAACCCGAGCGCGACGAGGTGCTCACCGACCTGGTGTGCTGGCTCGAGCAGCACCTACCTGCAAGCTAGCTGGACTGGCTCGACGGCCATCCGCGTTCAGCAAGCTGAGCGGGGTCACGGCGGGCGGGATAATCCCGCTCAGCCCGCTCAACGCGGGTGGCCGTCGATGGTGGCGCCGGTCTCAGGTCAGGCTGACCTTGGCGCCGGCCTCCTCCAGCTTGGCCTTGGCGGCCTCAGCCTGGTCCTTCGGCACACCCTCCAGCAACGGCTTGGGCGCGCTCTCGACCAGGTCCTTGGCCTCCTTGAGGCCCAGCCCGGAGACGACCTCCCGGACCACCTTGATGACCTGGATCTTCTTCTCGCCGATGGTCTCGAGGACGACGTTGAACTCGTCCTTCTCCTCAGCGGCGGGGGCCTCGGCGGCTGCCCCGGCCGGACCCGCCGCCACCGCGACCGGCGCCGCGGCGGTGACATCAAAGGTCTCTTCGAACTTCTTTACGAAACCGCTCAACTCGAGCAGCGTCATGTCCTTGAACACATCGAGCAGCTCGTCGGTGCTCAGCTTCGCCATGATGGCGTTCTCCTTATCGTCGTCTTGATAGTCGTCGGGGTCGATCAGTCTTCGGCGCTGTCACCAGTCGGCTGCTGTTCCTGCAGCTTGTCCTGCAGGGCCGCGGCCAACCGGGCGACCTGGGAAGCCGGCTCGGTGAACAGCCTCGCGGCCTTGGAGAGGTTGGCCTGCATCGCGCCGGCCAGTTTGGCCAGCAGCACCTCGCGGGATTCCAGGTCAGCGATCTGGGTGACCTCCGCGACGGTCAGCGCTCGGCCGTCCAGGTAGCCGCCCTTGATGACCAGTGCGTTGTTCTCCCTGGCGAAGTCACGCAGCGTCTTGGCCGCGTTCACCGGCTCGCCTTGCACGAACGCGATCGCGGTCGGGCCGACGAACAACGCGTCCAAGCCCTCCACGCCGGCGTCGGCGGCCGCCCGCGAGACCAGGCTGTTCTTGGCAACCCGATAGGTGGTTGTCTCGCCGAGGGAACGACGCAGGTTGGTCAGTTGCGTCATGGAGAGGCCGCGGTACTCGGTCACGACTGCAGCGTTGGCACTGCGGAACCGGTCCGCGATCTCAGCGACGGCGTCGACCTTGTCCGGCCTGGCCATGGATCGCCTCCTCCTGTCGTGGGCAATGGATGTGGTGCACAAGCCCGGCGACGACGAACGCCCCAGCGCAGCAGGCGCGGGGGCGTATCCACACGGCGCACTGAAAGCGCTGTGTGACGGGACGACCACGTCCTCCTGCGCAGGCCGCCCGCAACTCGCGGGACCTTCGTCCGTGCCGATGGGCACTTCAGACCTGCGGTCTTCGGTGGAACTCAGTTCAGCGTACGGGACGCCAGCAGGCGCTCCCCCATCAACCCCACGCAACCGAACAGCGCTGAGCGTCCAGGTGGCTGGTCATGACCGGCGCACGACAGCCACAGCAATCAGGTGAGCGCTCAGAGGGCCGCGGGGTCGTCGGTCAGCAGGTTGCGGGTGCGGTTGGGGTCGACTGGAATGCCGGGGCCCATGGTGGTCGAGAAGTTGACCTTTTTCAGGTAGCGGCCCTTGGCGGTCGACGGCTTGGCCCGCAGCACTTCGTCGAGCGCAGCGGCATAGTTCTCCACCAGCTTGGTGGTGTCGAAGGAGACCTTGCCGATGACCAGATGGAGGTTGGACTGCTTGTCCAC
Organism: Pseudonocardiaceae bacterium; assembly: GCA_041751815.1. GTDB lineage: Bacteria > Actinomycetota > Actinomycetes > Mycobacteriales > Pseudonocardiaceae. The sequence continues at coordinate 14,630 of JBGSWT010000908.1, read as the reverse complement.
CCGAAAGTTGATCTTGCCACCCTTGATGTCAGTGATGGCCTTCGCGACGTCGGGCGTCACGGTGCCGGTCTTCGGGTTGGGCATCAGGCCTCGGGGACCGAGAATTCTGGCGATCCGGCCGACCTTGGCCATCTGGTCCGGCGCTGCGATGGCGGCGTCGAAGTCCAACCACCCGCCCTGGATGCGCTCGATGAGGTCCTCGGAGCCTACTGCGTCAGCACCGGCGGCTGTTGCCTCCGCGGCCCGGTCACCGCTGGCGAAGACGATGACGCGGACGGTCTTGCCGGTGCCATGCGGAAGGTTCACCGTGCCGCGAACCATCTGGTCGGCCTTGCGAGGGTCGACGCCCAGTCGCATGGCCACCTCGACGGTGGCGTCCATCTTGGTTGCAGACGTCTCCTTGGCCAGAGCCGCGGCCTCCAGCGGGCTGTAGAACCGGCTGCGGTCGACCTTGTCGAACGCTTGGCGATAGCCCTTGCTGCGCTTCATGTCACTGCCCTTCGTAGGGATCAGTCGTGGTACGGACCAGCGCCTGGCCCTTCCACGCGTACTGGGTACTGCTCGTGCTAACGCTTCGACCCTGCAAATAATTCTCAGTACTGATGCGTCGACCCTGCAAGCAGGTCTCAGTTGACGACGGTGATGCCCATCGATCGAGCCGTTCCAGCAATGATCTTGATTGCCGCGTCGATGTCGTTGGCGTTGAGGTCTTCCTTTTTGCGCTCGGCGATGGCCCGCAGCTGCTCACGGTCGACTCTGGCGACCTTGGTCTTGTGCGGCTCCGCCGACCCCTTGGCCACCCCGGCCGCCTTGAGCAGCAGTATGGAGGCAGGCGGTGTCTTGAGCACGAAGTCAAACGAGCGGTCCTCGTACACCGAGATCACTGCGGGAACGACCTCACCACGGCTGCTCTGCGTTGCCGCGTTGTACGCCTTGCAGAACTCCATGATGTTCAGACCGTGCGGGCCCAGCGCCTGCCCGACCGAGGCCGGGTTCGCAGTGCCGGCTTCCAGCGCGAGCTTCACGGTGGCCGTGAGCTTCTTTCTCCTCTTGGGGGGCATGGTTCCTTCCTCGGGCTTTCCGTTAGATCTTGGCGACCTGGCTGAACGAGAGCTCGACCGGGGTCTCCCGGCCGAAGATCGAAACCAGCACCTTGAGCTTCTGTGCGTCGGCGTTGACCTCATTGATCGTTGCCGGCAGCGTGGCGAAAGGTCCGTCCATGACGGTGACCGACTCGCCCACCTCGAAGTCGACCTCGATCGAGGACCGGGCTGCGCCGGCGCCCGCTGCCTGCTTACCGGCACCGGCTGCCACCTTCGGCTGCTCGACCCGCGGGGCCAGAAACTTCAGCACTTCAGCCAGCGTGAGCGGCGAGGGCCGCGATGTGGCGCCGACGAACCCGGTGACTCCGGGGGTGTTGCGTACGGCACTCCACGAGGCGTCGTTGAGGTCCATCCGAACCAGGATGTAGCCGGGCAGCACCTTGCGCTGCACCAGCTTGCGCTGGCCGTTCTTGATCTCGGTGACCTCTTCGGTGGGCACCTCCACCTGGAAGATGAAGTCCTCCACGTCCAGGGTCTGCACCCGTGTCTCCAGGTTGGCCTTCACCTTGTTCTCGTAACCGGCGTAGGAGTGCACCACATACCATTCGCCAGGAGCGGCGGCCAGTGCGGACCGGAGCTCCTCGACGGGGTCCACGGCCTTGTCGGGCTCGATCTCGGCCGTTTCGGCATCGTGGGATGTCTCATCGGTCAGCTCAGGTTGCTCGGCGCTCTCGACGAGCTGCACCGCCTCGGGCGGCTCGGCAGGCTGCGCGTCGAACAGCTCCGTCAGCTCCGACCGGCCTTCAGGGGAGGTCACAGTGGGTCTCGCTTCCTCTCATACGTCATGTCGCGCTGGTGAACCGTCAGCCGAACACGCTCAACATGACTCTGCCCAACCCCATGTCCAGCAGTGCCACGAACGCGACCATGAAGCTGACGAAGACCAGCACGACTATGGTGTAGACCACCAGTTCCCGACGGGTGGGCCAGATCACCTTGCGGAGCTCGGAGACGACCTCGCGAAGGAACCGGATCAGCCGGGCCGGCAGCGCTGCCTTGGTGTCGGTAGCGCCCTGCGGCTTGGTCGGCTGGCCCTTGCCGGCGACCCCGGATCGCTCCGTGTCAGCGGATCGGCTGGAGGACCGTTGCCGACGCGCAACAGCGGCAGAGGCGGGCTGCGGAGCGTCGTCCACATCCTCGGGACGCTCCTCCCGTTCCTCCGTCTCGCGGGCGCGATCGTCGCTCACGCTAGTGGTCCTCCGCTCGGCCGGCCGATCGCTGGTTCTCATCGTCGCTGGTTCTCATCGACGCAGGGGCGACAGGACTTGAACCTGCAACCTGCGGTTTTGGAGACCGCTGCTCTGCCAGTTGAGCTACACCCCTTTACGGACGCCCTGGGGGCGCCACGATGGATACCAGTTAGTCGCCCGGGCCACGGCCATCACCGGGCACGAAAGATCCGCTGGTAACCCAGACTCAGAGTGTAGGCCACCAGAGCTACTGCACTCCAACTGCCCAGTCTCCAGGCAGATCCCAGCATCGTGCGTGAGACGATGCTGGGCATGGCAGCCCCCCATCGGACCGGTACTCGTCGCATCTCCGCCCGGGTCGGCAGCATCGCCGAGTCGGCCACCCTCGCGGTGGACTCGAAGGCGAAGGCGCTCCAGGCAGCCGGTCGTCCGGTGATCGGGTTCGGCGCTGGGGAGCCCGACTTCCCGACGCCGCCGGAAATCGTGCAGGCCGCGGTGGCGGCGTGCGCACATCCGGCCAACCATCGCTACACCCCCACCGCCGGCCTGCCGGAACTGCGGCAGGCCATCGCAGCCAAGACCGGCAGGGACTCCGGCTATCAGATCGAGCCACGGCAGGTGCTCATCACCAACGGCGGCAAGCAGGCCGTCTATCAAGCCTTCGCCACGTTGGTCGATCCGGGCGACCAAGTGCTGCTACCCGCGCCCTTCTGGACGACCTACCCGGAAGCGATCGAGCTGGCCGGTGGGGACCTCGTGGTAGTCCCCACCGACGAGCACAGCGGCTACCTGCCCAGCGTCGAGCAGCTCGAGGCCGCCCGCACCGAGCGCACGAAGATCCTGCTGTGGTGCTCCCCGTCAAACCCGTCCGGAGCGGTGGCGCCCCCGGAGCTGGTTGTCGAGGTCGGGCGGTGGGCAGCCGAGCATGGGTTGTGGGTGATCACCGACGAGATCTACGAGCACCTGGTCTATGACGGTGTTCAGGCGCTGTCGATGCCGGTCGCGGTGCCCGAGCTGGCACAGCGCTGCGTGGTGCTCAACGGCGTGGCCAAGACCTATGCGATGACCGGGTGGCGGGTCGGCTGGCTGGTCGGTCCGCCGGACGTGGTGACCGCGGCAACCAATCTTCAGTCGCACCTGAGCTCCAACGTCTGCAACGTGGCTCAACGTGCCGCACTGGCTGCGGTATCCGGGCCGCTGGACGCAGTTGCCCGGATGCGCGAGGCCTTCGATCGCAGGCGTCGGACCATCGTCGAGCTGCTGTCCGGCATCGAGGGCGTGACGTGCCCGGTGCCCTACGGTGCGTTTTACGCCTATCCGTCGGTGAAGGGTCTGCTGGGCCGGTCGCTACGCGGAACCCCGATGCGGACCAGCATCGAGCTGGCCGCGGCTGTGCTGGAGCACGCTGAGGTGGCGGTGGTGCCTGGCGAGGCCTTCGGCACCCCCGGCTACTTCCGCCTGTCCTACGCGCTGTCCGACGAGAACCTCCGCACCGGCGTAACCAGAATGGCCGACCTCCTGGCAGAGGTCGCCTCTCACTAGCTTCGCTTGCCCACGACGAGGTCACGGCCAGACCAAGTTTCACGGCCCGGCCCCATTCGGGCCTCACAGGTAGAACTACGGCGTGTCCCACAGATCTTCACCTTGCCGCCCCCGGGTTCCCGAGCTCAACAGCAGGGCGGTGCCTGGTCGACCGAACAGCCCTGATGTTGAGCTCGGGGAGCCAAGAGTACTCAAGTCTCGGCCACCGACCTCGTCCGTGATCCGTGGGACACGGCTTAGAAGTGGTTGACGGTGTATGTCGGCACATAAGCCTCGCCAATCTTCCCGAATGCCGCCGACGAGGAACTCGTAGTTGTGCTGCCAACGCAGGAACTGGCACAGCCAACCCACCGACTGCAGCTTCAGCACATAGGCCTGCAAGAAGATCCAATCCATCGATCGGCAGATGAGCGTGACGTGAACCCGCAGTAGGGTCGCGTAGTGCACGCTCCTGCCCCAGGAGGACACGATAAGATCAGCTTCCGTCACGAGCTGTTCGCTACCGCTGCCGGGTTCCCGCCCGCCGCCAGGCCACTGAATTCCCAGTCCTGTTGAATATGTGCTGTTCGCTCCCCAGCCAGTATGGACAACCTTAGCGCCATCATCTAGTATCCTGAACGGATGCTTTCTCCCATTTACGCCTGGGGGCGTTGCCGTCGAGGGAGGCTCTGTGAGCAAGCAGTATGAGCTGTACTGCTTGATTAATTCACTCTTCTATGAGGTAACTGGTGCGGGAGTCCACACCCGACCGACTTTGAGTTGTCTGCCCGTGAAGTACCGGAGGGCTGGCGTCGGCTCACCAACGATGAATGGCCGATCTACCTGCCTAGGCACGGGCGGTTCCCGCAGCAGGGCTGGAAGATCCACATCTCGGTCAGTCTTGACCCGTCGCCCGCACACCGCATGGGGGTCCGGGCGGTACATGCCTCGCTACGGTGACACGCGCCGATTTCAACCTCTGCGAACCCTGGACAACTTCGATGTGTCATTCAATGAATGCCCGCCCGCCCGCTGGTGACAAGCCGGCCCCTACGTTGACTGCGGCCATCGAACGATTTCATGCTGCCTACGTCAACGGAATTCCAGAGCTATCGCGGCGCCAGTCGGCTGGCCTATCCGCGTTCGACGACCAACTTAAAACGTTACTCGCGGCGCGATGTACCCGGGAGGAGTTCCTACACTACGAACGCTTCAAGCAGCAACGTCGCGAAGGATTAAAAGCTGCCAGGGAGGGCCGATTTTCGGCCGCCCGGTTAGACTTCAACTTGGCTCGCGGTTGTCTGCGGAAGATCGATACGGCTGAGGTGAGGCTCGTTGGCGCCTCCTCGTATCTTGCGGCACTAGCCTATCTTCAATATCGACAACTGAAGCCTGCTCAAGCTCGACGGCTGGTTGAACAGGCACTCACGATCGATGTGCGGTTGGAAAATGAGTTTGCACTGGGCATCGTGTACGCGCATCGCATTCAGCTTGTGCATAATCTCGTCCGCGTCGAGGCACGCTTCGGCACCACGCGGGGTGCGATCGGCCTAGGTGTTGCCCTCTTGGAACTGCTGGAGGGTAGGATTAATAACAGTCCAACCAACCATCCATGGGATCAGTGCGATCATAGAAAATTGGACGCAACTCAGCGACGCTTTCTGTTCAATATGGTAATCTCCGATATTGCACTTTTGCAGTTGCAGGCTGGCCCACACTTTGCTGAGGAAGCCTCGGATATCTATCAACAGCATCTTGCGCACTGCCCCAAAGAGCAGCGGCAGCTGTTTACGAATGGCCATGCGTGGCTTACCCTGAGAGCGAGCCTGAAGAACCATGCGATCCCGGAGTCGCTGAACCTCGCGTCTGAGTACTTAGAAAGAGGTGCCCGTGACGTTCCTATACTCTGGTATGAGACAGCCATGTCTGCCGCACTACAGTTGCGTAATTCCGACAAGCCAGAGGCACGTAACTTAGGAGAAAATCTTCTTGAAGAAGGCGCCCGGCTGCCTTTCGCTCCGAAATCGATTCGCGCCCACGGCTTCCCGCTGCTTGATAGTCCCGGGGCCGCGGCCTCAGCGTCAATCTCCGGAGCGGTGTAGCCAGCCATGTAGCCCAGCCTGCAACGCCGAGCTGATGCGGTGAGCCACGACCACGAGTGTGCCCGGACGTTGGAGAAAGGCTCGCTCGACCCGGGAATCTACCACTGGGCCACGCTGGATGGTCCGCACGATCAACCGGTCGGACCCAGCCCAGGACCCCGCTCCGGCTGGTGGCTGGAGCGGGGCGTCATCCTGCTAGTGAGGATGCGCCGGGCGAATATCCTCACCAGTACTACTCAGCAAAGCAGCAGGCTGAGGGAACTCCCGTCGTCGTCGCAGTCGCTGCTGTCCCAGCCGAGCTTGCCGCTGGGGGCTTCGGGTGTCTCCATATCCTGCAGATCGAGCAGTGCCATGTGGTTTCACCTCCTTTGCTGGATAGATGGTGCCGCGGACCCGGCTTGGGCCGGGGCCGGCTGTGGGGGGACCAGGAACGGCAGGTGCACCGGCGCTGAGTGCAGGGCGGCGCCGACAGCGAGCAGCACTCCGGCGGTGCCGGTGGCCAGGTCCATGGACAGCCGGAGCAGCTGCTCGCCGGGGAACGCGGCACAGCCCTGGTAGCCGATCGCGTGCCAGGCCAACCGCCGGATCTGATCGGTGACGGAGTGATCGCGCGGCTGGTGCCCGTTGCTGAGGTACAGGATCATGCTGGCACGACCGTGGAAGAGGCCGGATTGGATGTAGAACGGGTAACGCGTCGTGCGGCGGATGCGGCCGGCGGCCTCGACGAACTGGTCGTCGTTGCGATGGGCGAGATACTGGTCGAGGACCAGCCCGATGCCGACGCTGCCGTCCGCCAGGTACGGCATGCTCCGCCAGCCCTCGTTGACCTCCATGCTCCCGTCGTCGCGGACCAGGCAGCGTCGCAGGTCCTGTCGCAGCGCAGTCCGCGCCAGATCGAGCAACGCCGGCTGGCCCAGCTGCTCGTACAGGCGCAGAAACAGCAGAGCCGGACCGGCGGAGCCGCGCATGAGCCCGGCGTAGGGATGGGAACCACCGCTCACCTCGCCGACCGCGTCCTGATCCCCCAGCCGGTCCGCGACCGCCTGCGCCACATCGAACGCCGCGCTGCGTAACGACGGGTCGCCGGTGATCGCGGCGAAATGCGTCAAGTTGAGGCCAATACCGGCCAGCCCGCCGTGCAGATCCAGACCGAGCCGGTCCAGCTTGCCATCCAGCTCCGCAGCGCAGATGTCGAGGACCTTCAACGCCTCGGCCCGCTGCCTCAGGTGGTCGAGCACGTAGGCCACGCCGTGCAGGCCGTCGTAGAAGCCCAACCGAGTCGTCCCCGGAGTGGGATGAACAGCCCGCCGCAGCATCCACTCCTCGTGCTCCGGGTAGCGGCCGGCACCGGTCACATCCAGCGCGTAAAGCACCCCAGCCGCCCCGTGCGCAATGTTCAGACCACCGGTCCGGAATTGCTCGATATCGCCGGGAAACAGCCGATCGTCGCGGTCCGGGGTGGCGCTGGCGAGGATGGCCCCGACCAGCGACGCTCGGATCTGTTCCCAGCCGTCTCGCTCCGGGTCCAGCGGAAGCCGCGGATGAGACGATCCGACGCGCGGCGAGCCGACGATCGCCTGCACCGCCTCGTCGAGGAAGGCCGCCGGAACGGGGAACGACTCGGAGATAACGGCGGCGAGGTCGACCGCCTTGGACCGGTCGATCGCCATCAAGGGGGTCAACGGCAGGAACAAGAACAAACGCAGGCAGGCCACCGCGTAGCGGTCAACGTCAAAGCCGGTGCGGTCGCGGGGCGCAGCGAAACCTGGAGCGGCAAGGGTCTGCCTGCGCCCTTCCTCGATGCCCGCGGCTGTCTCGAAGTCGATCAATACCACCCTGCCGTCTGGCCGCAGCAGGACGTTGAACGGGTGCAGGTCCCCAATGACGACACCCCGCTCGTGCAGCGAATCGACCGCCCGTTCGAGTTTGGCTTGCATGTCGAGGGCCCACGACGTGTACTCGGCGATGGCCAGCTCGTCGGCGTCCAGCTTGACCAGTGGGTACCGCTCGACGATGACAGACCGCAGCGGACTCGCGTCGACAAATTCAAGCGCCAGGAAGTGATGCCCTCCCAGTTCGAATGAGCCGTGCACCGCCGGTACGACGTCCAACCCGGCGAGCCGCTCGAGAATGCCTTGTTCCCGGCGCAGCCTGGCTACCGCGTCCGTGCCATCACGATCCAGCCCAGCGTGCGGCCGGGCTTCCTTGAGCACGACCTGCACACCGGTCTGGATGTGCTGGCCCACATAAAGGCCGCCTCCGTTGGAGAAGTGCAACGCCCGCTCGATCCGGTAAGGAAGGCCGTCGACCTTCACACTGCTCCGTGCCGCCAGGTGCGGTTCGAGAAACGCCGGCAGGCGAACCCAGTCGGGGAACCGGAAGGTCGGGCCTCGACGGTCGGGAATCAATCGCCCTTCCGAGTCCTCAATCGCCAGTTCCAACGAGCCGGTCTCGGACAGGCAGTACCGCTGGGCGAAACCCCCGTAGCGCACGTACAGCGGTCCGTTGCCCCACCGCAGATCACTGAGCACGTACGGACCGAGGCTACCGTCCAGCAGCTCACCGAGCTCGGTGAGCACAGTCTCCAGCTGCTCCTCGTCCGCCGGGTATATCGTGACAAACTTTCCACTGGAGCCACGGTTTGCGTACTTGGCGTTCGCGAGCAACAGCGCATCGGGACTGCGCCGGAACTTGAACGCGATTCGTCCGTTCCGACAGTAGTCGGCGACCACGGCCAAGACCTGCTCGGCGTTGTCCAGGCACGCCGAGACATGCACCTTCCACCCCTGCGCAGGCAAGGTCACGCCGATCGGATGCTGAACATGCCAGTCGTCGAGTTCGCTGGCTGACCAGCGGTCGGGCACCGGAGCATGGCCGAGTTCGAAGTCTCGAGGCTGCTTGCCCAGCCGGGACGTCGAGTCATAGAAAAACGGATCAACCAGGCAGTAGAGCTCATACCGCTTGTCCACGACGCCCCCGGGGTCGATAGACACTATATAAGTGGTTTCCCATTACCGCTTAGCCTGTTCGTGTGACCCTTAGGTGAGAATAGGTGCCCTTACGTAACAGGAAATTACTCCGTCTGGGGTGGCTTGAGGCAAACGACAATCGCCAATAAAAGGACAATCCTCGCAGTAAAGTGGGTTCAGGCCAGGGCGACAGTGGCGGTGGCCTTGCCGAGCACGGTCCGGCCGCCAGCACGGGCGGTGATCGCAATCAGGACGGTGCCGTCGTCGCGCCGTTGCGACACCGTGCCGGACAGTTCCACCAGCGCTCCTTGGCCGTCATCGGGCACCACGACCGGCCGGGTGAAACGCACCCGGCACTCCACGATGGCGCCCGGGTCACCGGCCCATGTCGTGACCAGGCGGTTGGCCAGCGCCATGGTGAGCATGCCGTGCGCGATGACGTCGGGCAGTCCGGCCTCACGAGCAACCCGTTCGTTCCAGTGGATCGGGTTGAAGTCGCCGGAGGCTCCCGCGTAGCGGATCAGTCCAGCTCGGGTGACGTGAACCTGCAGGACCGGCAGCTCGTCGCCTTCGGTTACCTCAGTGCGGAGGCGCCGCGTCACCGGTCCTGCCCGCCGTCTGTGCCCCCTTCGGTGCCCCGAACCACAAGCATGGACCGGGCCGTGGTCACCGGATCGCCCTTGCCGTCGGTGATCTCACAGCGGACCGTGAGCAGATCGTTGCCCCCCATGGTCCGGACACCGTCGACGTGCAAGGCGGCGGCCAGCTCGTCACCGGCTCGGATCGGCCGGTGGTGGGTGAACGACTGGTCACCGTGCACCATCCGGCTGTAGTCCAGCCCGAGATCGGGATCACTGATCAACGCCTGCTGCGCTCGCAGGGCCAGGATGATCGCGAACGTGGGCGGGGCGATCACATCGGTGTAGCCGCAGGCGCGAGCGGCACCGGGATCCCGGTACACCGCGTTGTCGTCCCCGATGGCCTCAGCAAACTCCTGGATCTTCTCGCGTCCCACCTGGTAGGTACCCGCTACGGGGTAAGACCTTCCGATGAAGGAGGGATCGAGTGCCACCGGCGCAGGCTACCCAGGACGTGACGTGGCTCAGCGGGTCTCGCGGTGTGCCCGGTGCTTGTTGCAGTTCGGGCAGTACTTGCGAACGGTGAGCCGGTCGGGATCGTTACGCCTGTTCTTGTTGGTGATGTAGTTGCGGTGCTTGCACTCCTCGCACGCCAACGTGATCTTGGGCCGGATGTCGGTGGCGGCCACGGGTGCCTCTCTCTCTCAGTACTTCCGCTGCTGCGGCCAGCGCATGATGCGCCAACCCAATGGTAGCGGTGGCCGGATTCGAACCGGCGACACAGCGATTATGAGCCGCTTGCTCTTCCGACTGAGCTACACCGCCCTGGAAGGGGCACTCCCCGCACGAGCCAACCGCGAGCCCTGAGTCAGACGACAGGGCCGTTCGCTCAGGACCGTTCCCGAGCCCCAATACGGAATCGAACCGTAGACCTTCTCCTTACCATGGAGACGCTCTGCCGTCTGAGCTATTGGGGCAGCGCTCGAGTGAGCGAGCGACGACGACTCTACACAACACCGGCGCCGGCCGTGACAGCGTGGTCGGTGACGGGGCGGCGCAGTGATCACCGAACCGCAGCGATCACCGAACCGCAGCGATCACCGCACCAGGGTGAGCACCGTCTCGTCATGCGTTCCGGGGGCGCCGACGGTGCGGGCCGCCAACCAGGCGTCGAACCGATCCGCCCGAAGCGGACGGGAGATCAGAAAACCCTGGGCCACGTCGCAACCCATCTCCGCCAGCTGATCGCGGGTGACATCTTGCTCGACACCCTCGGCGATGACGATCAACCCGAGCGAGTGGCCGAGGTCGACGATGGCGCGAACGACCGCGAGGTCACCGAGGTCACTGGCCAGTCCGAGCACGAAACTCTTGTCGATCTTGACTTCGTCCACCGGAAGGCGTCGCAGGTAGGCCAGCGACGAGTACCCGGTACCGAAGTCGTCCACTGCGATACGGATGCCCAGACCGTGCAGCCCGCGCAGCACCGGCAGCGCACGCTCTGGGTCGCTCATCACCGCCGACTCGGTGAGCTCGAAACACAGCAAGGCTGGGCACACCCGATGGCGCGCCAGAGCGTCGGACACCCGGCTGGGAAACGCAGTGTCGGCCAGGTTGCGCACCGAGAGGTTGACCGCCACTGACAGTGACAGCCCACGGTCCAGCCAGCTCCGGCACTGTCGCAGCGAGCGGTCGAGCACGAAGTCGGTGAGTGGGTCGATCAGGCCGGTGGCCTCGACGATGGTGACGAACTCTTCCGGGTCGAGCATGCCTAGCTCCGGGTGCTGCCAGCGCACCAGCGCCTCCACCCCGGTCACGTGACGGGTGGCCAACGCCAGCTGGGGCTGGAAGTGCACGTCGAACTGCCCGTTGTCCAGCGCGTGGCGGAACTGTGTGACCAGCTGGAAACGGCGCAGCAGAAGCTGGCCCATGCTGGGTACGTAGCAGCGGACGGTGTCATCGGCACTGCGCGCAGCGCGCAGCGCCATGTCAGCCCGCTGCAGCAGGGTGTCCGCATCTCGGGTGGATTCGATGTCGGTGAGTGCCACGCCGGCTACCGCGCTGCACTCCACGGCGAGCTTGTCGACCGGATAGGACTGGCTCAGCGCCGCCTGCACCTGCTCGGCGACCTGCAGGCCCCGTGATGAGTCGACGTCGACCAGCAGCGCGGCGAAGGTATCCCCCTCGAGCCGGGCGGTGACCGCCCAGGCCGGCAGGATGCGGCGGAGCCGCTCGCCCGCACCGACGATGACTCGGTCGCCCCAGACGTGGCCCAGCGCATCGTTCACAGAGGACACCAGCTGAAGATCGATGACGATCACGGCGCACGACGTCGAGTCCCGGCGCAACACTTCGGTCGCGGCCTCCCGGAAACCGAGCCGACTTCGCAGGTTGGTGAGGCTGTCGTGGTAGGCGTCGTGGCGTAGCTGGGCGAGCAACCGGCGATTGTCCAGTGCGGTGGTGAGGTGGCTGGCCAGCGTCTCGACCAACCGCACGTCCGCCGCGCCGAAGCCACGCAGGTGACTCTGCCGGTCATGCACCTCGATGCTGCCCAGCAGCCGGTCGGCGCCCCGCAGCGGGACCACCAGCACCTCAGCGGCTGACCTAGCGGTCAGCGCTTGGCAGATGACCGGGTCACAACCGCGTTCCAGCAGGTGCAGCACCTGCCCAGTGCCAGTTTGCCCGGTACCAGCCTGCCGGTCGGTGGGCGTCAAGACGGCGATGTCGGACTGCGACAGCGGACGGGGCAGTGGCCGACCGGCAACCACGGTGTGCGGCCCGCCCTCGTCCGGCATCCAGTGCAGCACGACGCGGGTGGCGTTGAGTTGCTCGCGGGCCAGTTCCATGGCGGCGCTCCAGCCACCCTCGTCGGGTTCTGGCCGGCGGTCGTCCTCGCCCTTCCCTGCCACCGCCACCCGCAGGCTGAGGTCGTTGAGCACCCCGAGGTCACGCTGGTCGCGCAGCAGCCCGTAATAGGCGCGGTACACCGCGGCCACGATCACCGCCAGCAGGCCTACCAGCAGGGCACCCCAGGGCACCGTCAGTACTATCTGCGCCGCGGCGAGCCCGAGGGCAGCATTGAGTAGGCCGGTGAGGTAGATGTGCACCACGGGGCGCGCACTTTCGCCGGGACGCCTGCGGTCAAGCAATACGAAGAAAGCCCAGGCTAAACCCGCGGTGACGGCGTGTGCGATGACGAATCCGGCGAGTACCGCGCTCCACTGCGGCATCCCGGGCCACGCCGACGTGAAAACCAGGCGGGCCAGCAGGTCGGTCACCGCGACGGTGAGAGCCGCATAGGAGGCGTTGAACAGCAGCTTGGGCCAGGCGTCGCGGCGGATGAGCCGGGCGATGACCACAACACCGACATAGGCGGCCAGCACGACCGTACCCGGCAGGAATAGCAAACCGATGACCAGCGGGATCTCGGTAGGAGTGATCAGTGCGGTATCGCGGCGAACCTCAACCTCGATTGCCAGGCGCCGTGCGACTCCGAATGCTGTCGCCAGCGCCAGGCCCCCGAGCAGCGTGCCAAGATCTGGCACGAGGGGCGCGGTGCGGACTACGGCAGCGCCGGCCACCCCGGCTGCGAGTACCAGGCCGGCAACGAAGGCGCCCGACGCCAACGATCGTCCGCGGGGCAACAAAGAACCCGGCGGGAGCCATCTCGCTTGCACACAGCCTCCACCGGGAAGATGGCACTAGATGAACCTCTCCCAGGCGGAGGTCCAAACCAACGCAGACGGCCGGCTGATCGAGCCAGGGGTCACTCAGTCGATCTTTAGCCGTGCTGGCCAATCTCAACACCGTCGGGGCAGACGGCAGGAGTGTGCGTTACGGTGCAGTTGGGAGTCATTTTCACCTCCATGGTAAGTACTCGATTGCGTGTTTTTACTCATTTGGCTACTCTAAGTAGCTGATCGCGTAACTCACTTGGGTGATAATAGCCGCTATAGGGTGGTTCCACCACTTTGGTGATGTCTTTGCGCGATTAGCGGTCGATCGGAAGACGTGAGCGGCGGCCACCGTTGCGTCGCGTCATCGGTCGTACTCAGCTCGTATTCGCGCGGCGGTCATCACGCGCCCCGGTCAACCGGTACCCCAACCCGTACCGCACAGGCGGCGTATCACCCTCATGCGACACACGGTCAGCGCTCTGTGAGCACATGCCACACGGATGGCGGGGTGACCGGTTCCCGCTGCGGCCGTAGCGTCCCGGTCCTGACGCGGCTTCACCTCCGCGGCTGGTTCCGTTCCACCACCGCCGGGATCGGTTGAGTGTCGGCCGGCGTCTCCGACTGGGGAAGCAGCCGGTGTAGTCGCCCCACCGGGCTGACGCTGTTGCGGCAGCCAGGGCGGGCAAACCCGTCCGGCTGCCCACCCCCCAGCAGCGGCAGCCGGGCGGGCGGCCCGTTTCGGGTTGCCCAAAGCTGTTCGCCAGATGGCCTCCCGGCGCGTCAGCCGCGCAGCCGGAGGTTCAGGTATCGCCCCACCCGCCAGATCCCCAGCCCGGCCCGCCCCCACCGTCGCTGCCGCTGCACTGCGTCCAGCACATACAGGGAGCGGGCCAATTCGGCGTGGGACCACACCAAAGGACGTTACCCAGCGCGGTAAGTTCCACCGGATCCATCTCCTCGGACAACAGCCGGGGCAGCACCGTGCACAACGCGTCCATCCGGGCAACCGCACCCGACAGGTCACCGGTCAGCGCCTGTGCGGTGACCGCCCAGAACGACACCGGCACGAACGCGCCCTCCCGGCCGGCAAAGCCGTCCGAGGCCTCGGGTGGGTAGCAGTACAGGAACGGGTAGGCGTCCAGCGCGTCGAGGGTGCGCCGGACCAGCCGCCACGTGGCAGCGTCGAGGCGACCACCGGTCTGCACGTACACCGACACCGCCTCGACGAGCAACCCCAGTCCGTCGTACTACAGCTGGTCTGGCGGCGTTGCCGGTTCGGATCGGGGTCGAGCCGGCCCACCCCGCGACACCCGGTGGCAGGCATTCGTCCGGCACGGTGTCGCCGCGGATGTCGACCAGCGGGCCCGCCGGCACGAGCCGCTCAGCAGTGATCGAACGCACGAAGCGTAGGTAGCGGGCCGCGTCGTCGCGCTGCCCGAGCAACGAGGCGACGGCTACCGCCAGGGAAGCGTCTCGAAGCCAGGAGTGGT
>JBGSWT010000907.1:0-2762 GCA_041751815.1 Pseudonocardiaceae bacterium | reverse complement strand
GGCTCGGGCCGTGACAGCGCTGCTGCTGTCGGCGCTGGCCGCGACCGGCTTCGGGATCAGTGACTTCGTCGGGGGCCTGGCCTCCCGCCGCGTCCACGCGTTGCGGATTGTCGTCGTCAGCTATCCCTTGTCGTTGGTCATGATGGTGCCGCTGGCGCTCGCTGTCGGCGGGTCGGCAGACGAGGCGGCGCTGCTGATCGGTGCGCTGGCCGGAGTGTTGGTCGGAGTGGCGATTCTGTGGTTCTACCTCGCTTTGGCCGAGGGCCCGATGAGCGTGGTCTCGCCCCTGACGGCGGTGCTGGTGGCCGGCCTGCCGTTGGCGACCGGGATCATGCTGGGGGAGCGGCCCGGGCCGTGGGCACTGGCTGGCGCCGGGTTGGCGGTGGTGGCCGTGGTGCTGGTCAGCCGGGAGGAACGGACCGCTGTCGACCAGACGCCGGTGCTCCGCTTCACCGCCAGGGTCGGCTGGCTGACGGTGGGATCCGGGGCAACCTTCGGTGGGTATTTCATCCTGCTCGATCAGGTGCCCACGGGCTCGGGCCTCTGGCCGCTCGCGATGTCCCGGCTGGCGGCGACCGCGGTGGTGGTGATCGCTGCTGGTGTGACACGACGAGGCCCCGCCGGTGGTGCACCTGCCCGGCTGGCGGTCGCGGCAGCGATGCTTGACGTCATAGGCAACGTGGCGTTCGTGTTCGCGCTGCAGGCGGGCTTGCTGTCATTGGTCAGTGTGGTGGCGGCGTTGTACCCGGCGTGGACGGTGCTGCTGGCCCGTCTGGTGCTGGGTGAGCGCACCGGCCGGACGCAACAAGTGGGCCTGGCGCTGGCTGCGGTGGCGGTCGGCCTTATCGCAGGCGCTGCCTGACTTGGTCCGGTGCTGGCCCGCAGGATGATTACCGGGCCGCCAGGCGTTACCCTGAGCAGGTTGTCCTGCCCAACAAGGGGGTGAACGGTTTCGACTTCGGACGTTGAGTCAGTGGGAAGCGTGCCGGTGCAGGCGAGAGACCACCGTAAGCGTCATCGCAACCATATAAGCGCCGACTCAAGTCAGCGCGAGTTCGCCCTCGCTGCCTAAGCGAGGAGCGACTCTGTCGGACCGGGGGCGTCCCCGCCCCGGACTCCGGCATCAGTTAGGGGACTCACCGCCAGATCCGGCCGCGGGGTCTGGCGGGACACCTACAGCGGCTGGGATCGTCACACCGGCTGGTCTGCGTGACCGGTGGATCCGAGTAGAGGCGTAGCGGACTGCGCACGGAGAAGCCCTGATGATGCGACGAAGGACCCGGGTTCGATTCCCGGCACCTCCACCAAATCCACCGTATGCGAACCACCCCCGACAAGATCATTGTCGGGGGTTTTCGTTGTCCCAACAGTGGTAATGCCCGTCAGGATGCGTCTTGGGCGTCCCAGGGCACCCAGGGGCGGCGGGGGCGTGTCGTCCGGTGTTCTCGGTGCGGCAGTCGCCCGGGCGTGTGTGGGGCGTTCTGAGCGTTGCCCGTTGTCGTTGCCCAGTCCGGCGCCAGTAGCTGGGCGAACGGCTCGGTCAGCTCGGCGCGTTCTACCGTGCCGTCCTGGTGAATGAGCAGCCTGGTGAAGAAACCCTGGTTGATCTGCCGCTTGATGAAGTGCGGGGCTGTTTCGTAGTGCCGGTGACAGTTACCGGCCACGGTCAGGGCATCTTCCAGGGTCTGTTCAATGTCGGCCAGATCGGCGTTAGCTGCCTTGATCTCCTGTGCGGTGTCAGCCATGGCCCGGGTCAGGCGTTGCATCTCGACTTTCAGTAGGTCAAGCGGTACGGCGTCGGCGTAGTGGGCTTGCATGAGCCGGGCGCGTTCGTCCTGCAGGCTGGCGAGCCGCTTGTTGGCGCGTTCAGCGTGTTGATGAGCCTCAGCGACTTGCGTGGCCATGTCGGCGCGGACGCCCAGGCGGGCCGCTGATACTGCTTGCTCGGTGAGCTGGAAGCGGGAGTAGAAGGCGGCGATGCCGTCCTCGATTTTTTCTAGGCGGATAGCTGGCCGGGGGCAGTTGTGTGAACGAGTGCGTTTCTTGACACAGACAAAGTAGTCGTAGTAACCGCCGTTGCCTTTGTTGCGGCTGAAGATCAGGCGTGAGCCGCACTGACCGCAGAAGATGGTGCCGCGCAGGTAGTGCTGGTGTACGCGGTCTTTGTCGCCCGCGTGGGCGTGGGCGGCCAGGATGTCTTGGACGCGCAGCCACAGCTCGGGGTCGATCAGTGGTTCGTGCTTGCCTTCGTAGGTCACGCCTTGGTAGGTGATGATGCCCATGTAGTAGGGGTTGCGTAGCAGGTGGTAGAGGCCGTTGAGGCTGACGTCACGCACTGGTGTCGTCGGGCCTTTGCGGGTCGTGAGGCCTTTTTCGCGTAGGGCGAAGAAGAGGTCGATTACGGTCCAGTCGCCAGTGGCGTATTGCTCGAAGGTCCAGCGGATCAGGGGTGCTCGTTCGGGGTCGAGTTCTACCCAGCGGCGGTCGATACCGTCGATGTAGTCGCGCTTGTGCAGGTAACCGAGGGGTGCTCGATAGGGTGTGCCGCCGTCTTTGGCTTTGCTAACCAGGCCTTTGAGTACCTCTTGGGCGAGGTTGTCGGAGTAGAACTGGGCCATATCGGCCATGATGTTGTAGAGGAAGCGACCAGACGGTGAGTCGGTCAGGTTCTCGGTGCAGGAGACGAGTGTGGTGCCTGCTTTCTTGAGTGTCAGGTTGATGGCAATGTCGTCTTCACGGTTACGTGCCAGCCGGTCGATCTT
>JBGSWT010000906.1:0-6854 GCA_041751815.1 Pseudonocardiaceae bacterium | reverse complement strand
AAACAGATCGCGCTGTCGCTGCCCGCCGGCCCCGCGCGGTGGCGGGCAGCCGACCGCAGCCGCGACGTCCAGGACGAGTACTGCGAATGGAGCGTCGAGCGCGACGCGCAAGGCAAGGTCAAACGAGTGACGTTCACCTGTGAGGGGCCAGAGTACTGGGGTTTTCTCGCCAACACCGCACCGGACATCGCATTGGCGCTGTACCAGCGCCACGTCAGCCCCACCGTGACTCGCCAGGACCTGTTCGGATCCGGCGGCCGCTACATTCCCCGCAATCGGGTCAACAGCGGCACCGCCACCGGGGCGATGCACCTCATCCAGCCGAACAACACGCTGCTCGCCGAGATCGAGCTGGCCGCCGCGGCGACCGTGCAACGCCAACGCGCCGGTGCGCTGCTCACCACCGAACAGGAACTGATCGAGTGCAGCGGCTTCGGCGCACCGCGCCGGCACAGCGACCCGCACATCGGGGGTGAGGTGAATGCGCTGGCCCGGGCCAAGGCCGACGTCACGCTGCAGGACCCGGTCGGGCTCTACATCGACGCCCTGTCTACCGCCGGCTGGGCAACGCCCGACGGCGCCGACCCGCACGACTTCTGGCGCATCACCCGCGGCGCCGACGGTTTAGCGGTTCGCGCGGTCTACGAAGTACGGGGGGCGGACTACCTCGTCGGCGACATCACGATCCTGGGTCGCCCGATCCAGTTCGGCGGCCAGATCGCCGAACACATCACCATGCGCCTGACCGGCCTCGCGCACCGGATCGGCCAGTCGAGCGCTGCACCTCGCGGATGTCTCACCGGCCTCGGCGGCGCACCCGGTCCACTGGAGGTCTCTCAGTTTCTCAGCGAGCCACCGAGCACCCGACGATAACGTGGAGATCGTGCTAGGTCATGCCCAGCTAATCCGGCGAGAGCCAGGGGGCTGATCCATCGAGCCCCCTGGCTCTTCCTTTCTAATCCAGTCAGGCTCCACGGTATGCGCCGGAAGGGCAAGCGATACGTCGGCTGACACTTCGCTCTCAATGATCACTCCACCCATCCCGTCAGCCCGACGCCGCAACCGCTCCCCAACAGCAATCAGCCGCTCGCCAAGTACTTTTTGCTCTTCGTCCGTGGCACTATCGTCCATAACCCGCATCGCTACCAGCACTACATCGCTATTGACCCTGGCTAGCTCTACCAGCAGCTCGCGGTCTTCCCGGATCATGCCTGACCCTGCTTGGTGCTTAAATCCTTGTTTTCAGGCATCACTGTCTCCGGTGCTGACTGGTGGTTGCTTGTCTTCACGAAACACGCGCTTCCCTCAATATCATTCTCTTCGCCGCCCTGAGCCAAGGCGACCCCGGCCCGACCGCATGGGAGCTGCACAGGATAAGTAGGCCTCAACTAGTGGGAGGCCCGGCCAAAAATTTTCACCGGATTCGGTAGCACTCCAGACGAATCTGGTCAGCGTCGGACGGTTCGCCGGGCAAAGCCGAGCCACCTTTCCGCCACGTCCGCAGTGGTGAGAACTCCACGCCGCACCCAGCGAGCACCCTGCCACGACGCAAGTGGCCGCGGTGGGTGTCGTGAGCGCTCAGGGATTGCAGATACCAGGTCATCCCAGCCACTCTCCAAAAGCCTCAAAAAGCTGGGTAGCGGCAGCCCTGTCCAGCCTGAGCACGCAGGAGCCATCAATGTGCGGGTTCAGTACGATCTCCCCGTTAACGTTCGTCACGCGGAGGTTGCAGTACCCCTTACTGCCGTGGGTCTGGCAGGTGGCGGGGATTGTTCGGTCAGGCGATCCGTATTCATAAACCTCATGCATTGGTGGAGCACTCCAAGCTCTTGCTCGTCTCGCTGGACGGCACCCAGGACCGGGGAGCACCGGACTGGCGAAGCGGGGGCATCCCAACGAGGGACGCGCCAGCTCAGCGTTCAGCCCGGCCCTGGGGCCTTGATCGCAACCGTGCCCGTGTCCCGCGCACAGCCCACCCGGAGCGGCCATGATCTCTGCCCGGGATGTCCTGGCCATGCGGGGAGCTTCCGCGACGGGTTGGCCGGGTGATACCCAGGCGGTAGCGTCCATCTGCCACTTGCGGAAGCCGCCTACGGTGTGAAGCTGCCACGACATCGCGGAAGGTGACATGTCTGAGCCACGCAGCCAGAAGCAGCAGCGCGAGCAGCTCGTGCGTTCGCTGCGGGCCGAGGGCAAGTCTCGGGTGGAAGTAGCCGACGCTCTGCGGCAGCGCTATCGCCTCAATGCCCGGGTAGCCCTTCGCTATGCCCACGGCTGGAGCCAGCGCCGGGCCGCTGATGTATGGAATCAGCGCTGGCCCGACGAACTGAAGTCCTTCAAGGCGTTTTCGTACTGGGAGCAGTGGCCAAGTAAAACCGGGTATGCCCCTTCCTTTGGCAACCTCAGCAAGCTGGCGGAGCTGTATGAGTGCGCCGTCAGTGACTTGCTCGTTGACTTGCCTGACTTCCGGCATCTTGATAGAGCCAGCGATCCAAGTTTGCACACCGCTGCAGACAAACTACTGGCCACCCTTCCTAAGGAGGGGCGTAGACTTGGCAGCGAAGCAGGAGTGTTGGCTCAGAACGATCGAGACGAATGGGCCGCGCTGTCGCCGCTGGTTCTGCCGCGAGGAGCCAACCCGCTCGTGCAGCGAATACAAGAGGTAGATTTTACTGAATTGGCGCAGGTGATCGTGATGAGGATACAGCATCTCAATCCGTCCGTGAGCCGCCGTGAGCTATTGTTTAAGTTGAGTGCCGCCTTTACGGCCGCTGCCGTCGCGCCGCTCTTTGATGCACTGAACCCAGACGAACACGAACAGGTGGCGCGCGCCATGCAACAACCCTCAATCTTTGATCTGCCGGCCCTTCGCTACTGCGAGGGCATGATTACCAACATCAGGCA
This sequence comes from Pseudonocardiaceae bacterium, assembly GCA_041751815.1. Taxonomy (GTDB): domain Bacteria; phylum Actinomycetota; class Actinomycetes; order Mycobacteriales; family Pseudonocardiaceae. The sequence goes on along the minus strand of JBGSWT010000906.1, from coordinate 3,950 downwards.
GCAAGGTGACGTACTCGGTCCCCAGCTCACCCTGCAAAGTGCCATTGGGCACCGACAGATGGTGCAGCGGCTGGCCCAAGCGGCACCAAAAAGATTTCAGCAGCGCGCCGTATCTGCCTACGCTGAGCTGACCCAGCTCGTCGGGTGGTTGTGCTTTAACATGGGCGACTACCAGAGCGCCCAGCGCTACTACGACGATGCCCGCAGCGCTGCGCATGATGCCCAGAACGTCGAGCTGGTGACGTACATCCTGTGCACCATGAGCCACCTCGCTACTTGGCAAGGTAAACCGCGCGTTGGTATCGACCACGCCGTGGCGGCTGCGGTCTGGGCTGAGCAAACCCAGTCTGCACTCGCCCGCGCCTACGCCGCCGATGTAGCTGTACGGGCGTATGTATCCGACAACCAGCCGGACAAATGCCGGGAGACTCTAGACCGAGAATACGCCGCCATCCAAGCGGCAAGGGCAGATGAGCCGGGCGCTGCCTGGTGGTACTTCTACGACGAGTCATTCTATTGGCGGACTGAAGGCGAATGCGCGCTGAAGCTGCAACGGCCTGAAGCAGCGATGAACGCACTCGACAAGTCACTGACGTTAGTTGACCCAGCCAACCTGCACAATTACACGTTCCGATTGCTGTTCCGGGCCGAAGCGCGCATCCAACAGGCGGAGATAACCGAAGCCAGCAACATTGTTGCGGACGTCGCCCGTCTCACAACGGGAAGCGCCTCACAACGGATTTCCCAGCGGATCACGGACCTGCGTGCCTTGCTATCACCCTGGGAACGAACCAAACCAGTGCGCGAACTCGATAGCCACTTAGCGGCTTACCGCTCCGCCGCGGGGAGCGGCAACACGAAGCGTACATATTCGCGGTAGTACGCGCCTGGCTTGCCGGGCACGATGCCCATTCTTTGCCAGCCCCAATGTTCATACAGCGAATGCGTGTCGGCGGCTTTTGGATTGCTGGCGAGCGTGGCGCGTTCCTCGGACCGCTGCGACAGGAACGTATCGTGCACCGTCCGGCCGATGCCTTTGCCTTGCCAATCCCTGCGCACCTCGATCTCAGACAGGACCACGGTGCGGGAGCCGGTCTCCTCGGTAAAGCCCTGCGGTGGTTCGGGCTTGAGGCCATCCCACCACCCCCGCTCCGGCCGCAAGCTGTAGCCGAAGGCGAAGCCGACAAGCTGCTCACCGACGCGAGCCGTCACGAGCGAGTAGTTGAGCCCCCGCAATGCGGCTGTTGCCCGATCCCGGAAGGCGCTGGACTTCTCCTGCGTGTCCTCACCTGGCACTGCGCCGTACGCGTCGGCGTAGACGTCGCACAGCTCATCCATGAGCTTGGCCGCTTCAATGCCGGTGTGGTGAGCGAGGGTGAGGCCTTCCATGAAGGGCATGGGGGTGAGTTTATGGCTCCGTTGCGGCAAGCTGGAAGGCTGGCTGCATCTGACGGGTGCTTGCACACTCGCGACATGGTTCACCCGATCGAGGCTTGAGCATGGCGTATTTACCGAGCGTTACTCGTGCTCATTGATGTGCTAGCTGGCCGTGCGGAGGGCGAGTACTTGTCACAAGAAACGGGAACAGCACCCATCACCAAGCAGGTCGAAGAAGCGAACCTGTTCAACATCACGGGACCGATTGTGATCCACTATTCCAGATCCAGCATCGCAGCGATGCCCCAGTTCTCCTACAAGGAGCGGGAGAGAGCACGTCAGACGGATGAAGCCCGCGAGGTGCCCAGACAAGGCAACCGACGGGATGACATTACTCACGCACCACTCGACACAGGAGAAACGAAGATCGTCATGAGCGCAGAACCACAGACCTCTTTCAGGCTGTCCATCACATCATCGGCCAGTGGCGAGCCCATCGCCAGCGCGTCATTGTCCTGCCCGCCGGATGGCGGCTCTCATCCAAATCCGGCTGGAGCCTGTGAGCAGTTAAGCAAGGTTGATGGTCGGATCGAAGGAATTCCCGAGGACTCAGGGCCATGCACTCTAGAGTTCAACCCAGTGATCCTGGCCGCCTCAGGAACGTGGAATGGCGAGCCGCGATACTATAAACAAGAGTTTTCCAACAGGTGCGTCGCCGTTCGGACAACTGGCGGAGTAATATTCGAATTCTAAATGGACTTAGTACTGCAACGGCACATTTGTGGTATCGGGCCACCTGGGCGCCGAGAAGAGGTTGATGCTGCCTGCTTACGCCATATCGGGCGGGTCGCGTCCGCAAGTGCCGTTGCAGCGCTACGCGGTCAGGAACCCAACGCCTCCACCGGCGGGCAGGAGCACATCAGGTGACGATCCCCCTGCGCCTGGTCGATCCGTCGCACCGGCGGCCACACCTTGGCGGCGGTCCGGCCCATCGGGTAGGTGGCGAGCTCCCGGCTGTAGGGGTGGTCCCACTTGTCGGTCAGGCAACTCGCGGTGTGCGGCGCGCAACACAGTGGGTTGTCCTCGGCGGGCCACTCCCCCTCGGCGACCCGGTCGATCTCGTCCCGGATCGCGATCATGGCGTCGCAGAAGCGGTCCAGCTCGGCAAGGTTCTCGCTTTCGGTGGGCTCGACCATCAGGGTGCCGGCCACCGGGAAGGACATGGTCGGGGCGTGCAGCCCATAATCGGCCAGCCGTTTGGCGATGTCGTCCACGGTGACGCCGGTGGCTTTGGTGATCGGCCGCAAGTCCAGGATGCACTCGTGGGCAACCAGCCCTTGCCGGGTCGTGCCATCATCAGCACGGCTGCCGGCGTAGAGCACCGGGAAATGCGGTTCGAGGCGCCGGGCCACGTAGTTCGCGGCTGCCACCGCGGTGAGCGTGGCGCGACGCAGGCCGTCGGCGCCCATCATCCGGATATAGGCCCAGGAGATCGGCAGGATCGACGCGCTGCCCCAGGGTGCCGCCGCCACCGGGCCCACCACAGCATCGGGAGCCGTCTGTGGGTGTCCAGGGAGGAAGGGCACCAGGTGGGCTCGGACTCCGATCGGGCCCACTCCGGGCCCACCGCCGCCGTGCGGGATGCAGAACGTCTTGTGCAGGTTGAGGTGGCTGACGTCGGCACCGAAGCGGCCCGGTCGGGCCAGCCCGAGCAGTGCGTTGAGGTTGGCCCCGTCGACGTAGACCTGTCCCCCGGCGTCGTGCACCAGCGCACACACGTCGGTGACACCCGGCTCGTATACCCCGTGCGTGGACGGATAGGTGATCATGATGGCGGCCAGCTCGGCACCGTGTTCGGCGATCTTCCCGCGGAGGTCGTCGAGGTCGACGTCGCCGTTGCGGTCACATCCGATGACCACGACACGCATCCCGGCCATCACCGCCGACGCAGCGTTGGTGCCGTGCGCGCTGGACGGGATCAGGCAGATGTTGCGGCCGGTCTCGCCGCGGCTGCGGTGATAGGCGCGGATCGCAAGCAGGCCGGCGAACTCACCCTGGCTGCCGGCATTGGGCTGCAGGCTGACCGCGTCGTAACCGGTGAGCTCGGCCAGCCAATGCTCCAGGTCACTGACCACTTCGAGTAGGCCGTGCGCATCCTCCAGGGCAGCGAACGGGTGCAGCTCGGCAAACTGAGGCCAGCTGATCGGCTCCATCTCGGCGGTGGCGTTGAGCTTCATCGTGCACGAGCCCAGCGGGATCATGCTGCGGTCCAGCGCCACGTCCTTGTCGGCCAGCGCGCGCAGGTATCGCAGCAGCGCCGTCTCGCTGCGATATGCCGAGAAGACCGGGTGAGTCAGGAACTGCGAGGTCCGCTGCAACGCGGCGGGAATGGCGTCCGGCGTCTGGCCATCGAGGGCATCCGGGTCGGCGCCGGGCACTCCGAAGGCATCCCAGACCACCTGCAGGTGCCCGCGGGTGGTGGTCTCGGCACAGCTGATCCCGACGTGGTCCGCATCGGCCAGCCGTAGGTCCACCCCAGCCGCCCGGGCGGCTTCGACCACCTCGGCCGCCCG
>JBGSWT010000905.1:0-2830 GCA_041751815.1 Pseudonocardiaceae bacterium | reverse complement strand
AGGCCCGCCTCCGCAAGGAGATCCAGCGGACGTCCCAGCATGATCGCGATATCTGCATCACTGGTTGCGCGGTGTCGGCCGGTCGCGCGGGAGCCGAACAGGTAAGCAAACTGAACTCCCGCCGCGGCGAGCACCTGATCTACGGCGGAGGTGCCCATGGGTGCGGAGTCTACCCGCGGAGTCGAGCTGGGACGGTAGAACAGATCCGCGCCGGCGATCGTCATCGCCTCAGCCCGCCGCGGGTCCGCAGCGAACCGGTCTCGCAGGTGCTCGGGCGGGAGCCGCGTGGTGCTCGGCCAGCGCCGCCCACTCCTCGGTGGCCCTGATGTCGTGCGTGCCCGCCGCCAGGTCCGTCACGGTGGCCGCTTCTCCTGTGGTCGCCGAACTCCGCCATGGTGGTGGCGCTGGTAGAGCCGCCTGACCGCGTAAGTGCCCCAAGGCAAGCCGCCCGAAGGCCTCACTCACCGGCCGGCGCGGTGGCGCGGAAGTCGGCGCGGGCAACGACGCCGATGTCGGGCTGGTCGGTGAACAGACCGCCGAGCCCGGCCCGAAGGTAGGTGATCTGCTCGTCGATCGCCCGCCCGTAGTCGGTTGGTACGGGAGGAGTGGTGCCGACTCCTACCTGGTAGTCGACCGGCAGGAAGTAGTTCTCGGCACGGAAGCTGTAGGGATGCACGACCAGGCCAACCTGATGTGCGTCGGTCACCAGCGAGGTGGGTGAGCTGAGCGTGCCGTCGGCATTGCGCGGGATGACCTGTTGCTTTTCCGGCCCGATTCCCTGGGCGTAGCGCGCGATGCCGCGCAGGCCGTCAGGCGTGGACAGGTCGGCGTAGGTGGGACCGGAGCCGGCAGTTGTGGTGTCGAATGGCGTGCCCGAGGGCGACAGTAGTTGAACCGCATTGGTCCGCAGGCCGGCCTGGCGCAGCTGTTTCAGATTGGTCACCTCGAAGGACTGCACGAACACCGGTGCATCCGGCCGGTTGAGTCGATGGCGCCGCAGGATTTCGAGCAGCCGAGGCTCCAGCGGCAAGCCGGCTTGCTGGAAATACGTGGGGTGCTTGGTCTCTGGGTAAATGCCTAACGTCCGCCGCAGCTCGTCGGACAGCCGGATCCGAAGATCCAGCAACTCCTGGAACGTCGGGATCTCGTACCGTCCGTTGTGCAGGGTGTTGTGCTGACGGATCTGTGGCAGTCGCTCCACCGCCCGTAGCGTCTTGAGCTCTGCAAGGGTGAAGTCCTCGGTGAACCAGCCGGTGACGGCGACCCCGTCCAGCCTCTTGGTGGTCTTCCGGGAAGCGAACTCGGGGTGGTCGGCGACGTCCGTCGTGGCGCCGATCTCCGGCTCGTGCCGGCAGACCAGCACGCCGTCGCCGGCCACTACCAGGTCGGGCTCGATGAAGTCCGCGCCCAGTCGTGCGGCGTGCTCGTAGGAGGCCAGAGTGTGCTCCGGCCGGTAGCCGGAGGCGCCCCGGTGGCCGATGATGATCAAGCCCCGTCGGGTAACCATCTGTCCTCGTCAGCGGTCGCGGTGAGCTGAACGTCATCGCAACTGCACGAGGTGAACGTCGGGGCGCCCGAGCCTTGACGCGGGACGTCGCGTACGCGAACGCCTTGGTAGGGGCCAGCTCACTCACAAGCCGTGAGCGGTACGGAAGGTGCGCCGGTAAGCCTGCGGAGAGACTCCGCGCTCCCGGATGAAGTGCTCCCGTAGCCCCGCCGCGGAGCCGAAACCGGATCGCCGGGCGACCTCGTCGACCGGCAGGCCACCGCTTTCCAGCATCCGCTCGGCCAGCCGGATTCGCTGGGACAGCAGCCACGCGTACGGCGTGGTGCCGGTGTGCGCGCGGAAATGCCGAGCGAAGGTTCGCGGTGACATGTGCGCTCGGGCGGCGAGCACTTCCACCGTGAGCGGTTTGGCGGCGTTGAGCCGGGCGTCGTGATCGAGGCCGAATGCTACGACGGCGAGCGCGTTTTCGTCGTCACCGGACGCGGTTCCACAGCTGATCTGGTGCTGGGCCGTCAGGTGGTGATGTCCTTGGTGGCGAACCGCCACCAAGCGGCAAGCCCGAAGACCGTCGCGTAGGCCAGACCGGAGAACGCTCCACTGGCCAGCTGACTCCAGTCGACGGGAGCGGCCAACAGGTCGGCCCACGCGGAGTTGAACCGGGTGGGCAGGTAGTCCCGCAGGTCGCCGAGCGCGTCGATGGTCTCCAGGATCTGAGACAGGATCGACACCATCACCGCACCACCGACCGCCCCGAGCGGCGCATCAGTGGTCACCGACAGCAGCAGCGCCAGACCGGCGACCCACGCCAGGTGCAGCACCAGGTAGGCGGGGGCCAGCGCCAACCGGCTCGCGGCGGGCAGGAATTCCAGCGATTGGCCGGTGGGGGAGACCAAGTCACCGGCTCCGTAGGCCACCACACCGACCGTCATCGCCACCGCGGGCAGCAGCACCAGGGCGAAGGCCGACAGCAGCGCGGCCACCACCGCCTTCTGCCGCAGCAGCCGTCCGCGGGGTACCGGGGCGGCCAGCAGGTAGCGCAGGGTCGACCAGGACGCCTCGCTGGCGATCGTGTCCCCGAAGAACAGCGCGACGACGACGACCAGCAAGAAGCTCACCGTGGAGAACATCGTGAACACCACGAAGTTGGACCCGCTGGCGGTGGCGAGGTCGACCAGGGTGGCACCGCCGCGCTCGCTCTCGTCTTGCCCGACCTCGAAGGCGAGCCAGAGCAGGAAGGGCAGCAGCGCGAGGAATCCCAGGGTGAGCACCGTTCGCCTGCGCCGCAGCTGGCGAACCAGCTCCACCCGCAGCGGCAAGGTCGCG
>JBGSWT010000904.1:0-7268 GCA_041751815.1 Pseudonocardiaceae bacterium | reverse complement strand
GGCGTTAACCTCTTGAACATCAACCTGCTGGGCAGCCAGACCAACAGCGCCGGTAACGGCGTTGGCGGCGCTGGCGGCAGCGCTGACGGCGGCGACTGCTGAGCCAACAGCAGCTAGAGCTGAGCCGGTGATCACTGCGGTGCCGCTGGCGAGAGAACGGCACCTGCATAGTCAGCGGCGATGCTCAGGGCGCTGCTGGGGAAGCCGACTACTTCTCCAGTTGTGCGCCGCCGCGATCACTTGATCGCATGCAGTGCCGTTGGCATGGAGGGTGGCCGCATTGCGGCCACCCTCCAGCTATTTCCCGAATGACCCTCCACCCACCTGCGATCCACCTGGGTATACGACACCTTCGATCGCTCCCACGGTGGCCAGTGCACGCGCGCCACGGTTGGGGCCGCGTCGGGTGAGCCTTGTCCCCGCGCCGACAGGCTCCGCGCCCACCAACAGCACTCCACGATTGCGGCGACGGGCCGCATAAGTTTGCTGCCGCGCCGCTTCCGCTCCTCAGCTCTGCGCGCCTGCGGCACGGGTTGGCTTGCTATCGAACATCCACCCAGTACTCCAGGCGGCACTCGTAGAGGTCTTTACTCCACAAGATAGCTTTCTCGTCGTCATAGAACGGCCGGACTCCCCGACGTCGAAGCGCCGCAGCGATCTTCTGAACGTAGGCCTTCTCTTCACCTGCAAACGACAGAGCTACGTCGTTAGCAAAGTCGCTGGCGTGGACATCTGAGTTCGCACCGATATCGGCGGTTTCCAGCTTGATCGTGCGGACATGCACAAGTTGGTCGGCGTCACACCGATGTGGAACTCCGGATCGAACACCCCAACGAATATCGAGCCACCACCTGCAACCTGCGGCAACTAGGCGGCGCCATAACCTGCCTCCGCCATAACCTGCCTCCGCCACAGCAGCACCGTGCGCCCCACCAGCCCCACCAGCCCCACCAGCCCCCTCAGTAACTCACTCGGCTCACCGACCAACTCAACCCCACCCACCCCTAATCTCCGACGATCCCCGCCGTAATCCCTACATCATCACCGCACAATGATCGACATTCAACAGTCGCCGCAACCCCTCCGGATGTCTTGAGACTCCGGACGCCGCGCGGTGCTGGGCTTCTCATACTGCCACTTCCCTCAGCTCGTGATCGAGTGTAAACTCTCCGTAAAATCCCGATTCGCAGACCCAGGCAAGCTGGTTACGAACCCAATAGTGAAACGACCGCGTTTCCGAGCCTGATCGAGTGCCAGAATATTCCTCGCAGGGGTGGGAGGTAACTTTGAATGAGTTTGCGGAGCCGAGCCTTGGTGGCTGGTGGGCGGGCCTGATCATCGGGTTGGTGGTCGTGGTCGTCGTGGTGGTCGTCGTCAGTGTGCTCCTGGTGCTTGCATCCCGGATCAACGCGCAGGTGCGCGCAGCAATTGGTGAGCTCGAGGCGACCCGGCCGACCACGCAGCCGCTCGTGGAACTGGGCCGCACGAACAACACGCTCCAGAGCATCCTCCGGGGCGCTCGGGCCGCTCGACAAGCATTGGGAGGATAACGATGGTCTTAGCTCTCGCCGCCGAAGAGATCACGTTCTGGCAGGTTTTGTTGGCTCTTGGGGCGGTCGTGTTACTCGCCGTGATCGCGCTGCTCAGCCTGCTCCTCCGCTTAGTCGGCTCCATCGAAGCCGGCGTGCAGCGACTGTGGGAAGTGGCGCAGGGGGTTCGCGGCAACACGGGCAACATCAAGGTCGCGCTCGCTGTCGCAGACACCCTGGATGAGATCATGGACGAGGCGCGCCGTCACGCTCGACTTCTGGGGGTGGGGGCGCGATGAGCACGGGACTGCTCGTAATCCTCACCGTTGTCGAGATCGTGGCCCTGGTGGTCGTGTTGGCGCTGTTCGTTATAGCGATCACCCGCCGGCTGCGCTCCCTCGCCGACACCCTCGAACACGTGAGTGGGGGGGTCATCGGAGCGATCCAAGGGGACGTGTGTCTGGTTGGCGCCGGTGCCGCGATCCTGAACAAGAAGCTGAACGCGATCGCCGGCGCGCTGCCGGCGATCGCGGAGAAAGCTGAGGAGAAGGCCCAGGAGAAGGCCGAGTCCCGGCCTTCGCAACACACGCCGGCCCAGGCCTCGCAGCAGCCACAGGCCCAGACCTCCGGAACTTCCTGGCAACGCGCAGTAGCTCAAGACCCCGCCATAAGGCGAAACTAAGACAAGGAGGCGACGATGCTGCTGTGGTGGATCGGCAACGCACTCTTCCTCATCGTGATCGTACCCGTCGTGGTGGTGCTCCTGCAGCGCCTGAAGGGGTCCGCCGTCGACGTCGGGAAGCGCATCGACACCATTCACGGTCAGGCTGGGGGCATCGTCATGGCAGCTGACGATGTGAAGGCGCTGATACCTACCCGCGACGCCGTGAAACGGGTGGGGGCTGGCCTCACCCGCTATGTGAAGGCAGTTGACCGCCTCCTGTGAGGAGCGAATTACCATGCCGGCAGCCGCTATATTCAGCATCATCGTCGCAGCGCTCACCGTGCTGGTGCTCGCTGCCTACCTGATCAGTATTGCGGGCGTTCTCCGGCGCATCGACGCCAGGCTCCGCGCAGTCACCGCCGGCCTCCACTTGGTTACCGAGAGGACTGAACCAATCGGATCGATCGTCGGTGAGATCAATAATGACCTTGCCGGAGTGGACGACGCCTTGCGGGCCGTGCTCGCCAGAAAGTGAGGGCTGTCGTTCCCCGGCCCCCGCACCACGACCGCCTACGACATGACGACCTATTTATGACTACGACGCCGGCGTCACTCCCTGGTCCGTCGCGCGGAGGGTTTGTGGTAGTTCCGCCGAGCCGTCCGGGCGGAGGCTGGCGGCGGTGCTGCGGACCAGGCCGATAATCGCCACCCCCAGGATCAGATTGACCGACGCGGTGGCCAGCCGGGCCGCGAGATCCTGGGACAGCGCCAGCGGGAGCAGTACCGCAATGGCCGTGCCGACTCCACCGAGCCAGCCGAAGAACCACCTCGGCCGTGGAGTGGTCAACAGTAGGAAGCGCATCGCGGCGGTGGCCAGCAGGGCCACCAGTGCCGCACCACCGGCGTAGCCGAGCATGCTCACGTACGCCATCGCGTCCCCCCTCCGGACACCGAGAAGGGGGTAGTGCAGCATGCCGTGGACAAGGAGAAACGCAGCGATCGTCAGGCCGAATACGATCACCGCCGTGACCGCGCCGCTCGTCCATAACTTGCGTCCGTCGACGACACCGCCGGGTCGCGCGTAACCGAATCGCGCGTAGAAGGGCTCTCGGGAGGTGAACATGGCCCGTATGATGCCCGCAAACTCCTTCCGGGATGCATCGGCTCGCCGGGGACACTTCACAGCTGGTGTGGTGGCCTACCAGTCTCAGATGGGCAAAAAAGATCGTTTCATCATCGCCGCGGTGGAGCTTCTGGACGGATGCGTGCCTTGCGGTGATCACCTGCGCTGGCCGCGGCCATTTCAGACCACGCATAGGCCTCAGCCGGGATTGCTGGGGTGCGCGGCGCGGGAGCGGTCGCCGTGGAAGCAGGGGCCTTGGGCCGGCTCTTGGTCCGCTTGGGGCTGCTGGCCCGGATGGTGTGAGGTGCGGGTACTGCGGCGGCCGCGGGCGGGGCGGGGTTGCCGGCTGGCTCGTTGAGCGCGTCGGCGGGTGCCGAATGGACGGTTCCCGTGGATTCTTCCTGGTGTGGGCTCTCGTTGTTGCCGGCATGGGGTGCTGGGACATGAGGTGCAGGGACATGGGGTGCTGGGATAAGAGCCGCCGGGGCTGGCGAACCCGGTTTCCCGGCATCGGACGGCGGGATGGGGCCGCTATGGGAAGTCATGAACGGCACGGACGCCACACCGCCGACGAAGACGGCTGCGAGGATGCCTGCTGCCGCGAACCGCTTGAACCGCTGTGACCTGGCCCGGCGCCACTGGACATCGGTAGATTCCACGTCCAGCGGGATAATGGCCCGGGATGGCCGGTGTGGGACCTCGGTCTGGGCCGGCTCGGGGACATCGGACCCGGCGAATCCGCCGAGGCTGACCGATGTCGACACTGGCGTGCCCGGCCCGACATCCGCTCTGGGCGACGACTTAGCGGTCGACACCGGCGCATCGAGGTCCTCCGGACCGACACCGGCGGATCGCAGCGTCCGGCGCAGCGCCTCGAAGGCCTCGGCAACGTGCGGGGGAACCAGGCTCTCGCCCTCGTCTTCACCCGGTCGCACCTTCGGCAGCACGAGCGGGATCGTCATGTCGGTGCCGGCCGGGAAAGCTCTCGTCGTATCGGCATTCTCGTACTCGATGAGCAGCTCGGCGAGCTGATCTAGCGACAGTTGAAGGGCGCGGGCCATGTGTGGCCGTATCGACGGGAGTGGTTCGGTATCTCCAGCTTCCCATCGGACGACGGTGGAGCGCTCTACTCCCAGGCGTTGCGCGAGTGCCTCTTGCGTCAACCCGACAGCCTTGCGGCGCTGGGATAGACCCTGCCGTCTAAGCGCCATGTCCTCACCTCTCGCTGAGAGCGGGTTTCCGCAGTTGAAGCACCTTGTGCGGCACTGGTGCATCACTGATGCGGCTGTCGTGCTCTGGTCGTGGTTCGTTACTCACGGTTGTCTCCAGGTTACGGCTTGACACCTACGCACAGCAACGGAGGCGCCACCGCCATGGCCAGTTATTCGCTGGCTTGTGTGCAGCGGCTCGCGTGCCGCCTGTGAACACGCGTGGCCGTGCGCACTCGTCGTGTTGGCCGACACAACCTCGCGGCGATAGGGGTTGCCGCCTGAGCTGGGCCGGTTCGGCGATAGAGCCTCCTCACACTCGCCGCGCCGGCCCTCCACCCTGCACGGGGCCCGCTGTGGCCCCGTGCAGGGGCGGGGGCACGACACGAGGCCCCAGCGCCGCCGGTCCAGCGCCATTGAAGAGTCCGGGAGATGGAAATGGAACATGTGGCCAACCGTGCCCGGCCGAGCAAGGGATCGTTGTATCGGTGCTTTTCCAGCCGCGCGGAGTCGGTCGGGCGAGCCGCCTGACACCGGTACCTCGTACGCTAAGCTCACTGGCGTGAGTGGGCTCAGGGCTGTCAAACATGGAGGCGACGGTGGCTCAAGCAAAAGAGACAGATTTTGCTTCGTACGCTCGATTGTCAGATTCGGAGCGGGAAGTGCTCGAGCAGACACTCGCTTCTATTCCTGAGGAAATCTTATCGACGGGCGACCGCGCCTCGATCGAATCAAGGATTCGGAACCGTCTGCAGCGGGAAGGGCTTCTCGGCACGGGCGAGGCCGGAGGGCCATTAGGAGTCGCGGAAATTCCTGCGGTGGCCTTCGTTGGTCGAGCGGTCGGTTGCCTCGCGTCAAGCTATGTGTCCTTGCGGGGAATCAGTCACAATAAGCCTGCCGACACAGTAGCTGAGTCGATCGCACGGACGGTTGCGGATTGCGTCCCCAGCGATATCGACGCGATCAAATCCGACATTCTTAAATACCAGAGCCAGGTTGCGGGCGCCCTCACAGCGATTGGGCTCCCTGCGTTGGGCGACGCGCTCCTTGCGGATCGTTCACCGGATTGACGATGAAGCCTCCTCGTCGGTGGCGTCCTCCCGTCCGGCGGCCGACTGCAGACCACTGACACGTGACGCTATGGCGGCCGGCAGGTTACGGGTTATGGTCAGGGCCGAGGTCTCCGGCAGCGCCGCCGGCGGGCTCGGCGCCGTTGTGAAGGGCGGCAGTCGATGGATGACACGGGCTCAGTGGTTGAACGGGTGGTGAAGCTGCCCGGGCAGGGCAGCACTGTGGTCTGGGACTGCCCCGGCCCGCAGGGGGCGCCGACCCTGGTGCTCGTGCACGGTGCCACGATGACTGCCGAGCTCAACTGGTCGGCGGTGTTTCCGGTGCTAGGCCAGCACTTCCGGGTACTGGCCTTCGATCAGCGCGGACACGGGCTGGGGCTGGGCTGCGTGGGCGGCTACCGGCTGGAGCAGTGCGCCGATGACGTCGCGGCGCTGGCCGCAGTGCTGGGCATCGATCGGCTCATCGTGGTCGGCTACTCGATGGGCGGGCTGATCGCGCAGCTGTGTTGGCGCCAGCATCGGCAACTGACCGCCGGGCTGGTGTTGTGCGCTACTGCCCGCAGCATCGCCGGTTTGCCGTGGGCACGGTGGGTGACGCTGATGATGCCAGCACTGATGATGCCGGCGGTGGCGGCCGCGGCGGGGGCGATGCCCGGGATGGATGGGTTACGAGCCGATGTCATCGGCGCTCACCTGCTCGACCAGGACGGTGATCGGGCCGACCGGGACTGGGCGCTGGACCAGATGCGCCGCACCCCGCTGCTCACCGCGGTGTCCGCGGTGTCCGCGGTGTATGCGTTCAGCTCCCACGACTGGATAGGCGGGGTCGACGTGCCCACCGCCGTGGTCATCACCCGGCACGATCGGGTGGTGTCGCCGGCTCGGCAACGGCATCTAGCCGCCGCGGTTCGCGGGGCGCTGGCCTACGACATCGACGGCGATCACGGGGTGTTCCTCACCGCCCCGGGCCGGCTCACCGCCACACTGCTCGTGGCCTGCCAAGCGATCTGTTCCGACGACACGGACATCACAGGCCCGAGCGACATCGCCGCTGGGCTCACCGCCTCTTAATCTGTCGCGCGGCGGACGAACGCGTGCCCAGCGCTGGTCACTCGTGTCTGAGCGAAGTCGTGTGAGACCGGTCATCGATCGCAGGATCGTGGGCGGCCGTTATGGCACGATGGTCGGTGTCGCCCCGGTCCCCGGTGACGCAGTCGGTTGTCACGTGACGCGCACTTTAGGGGACGACATGTCGGTAATCTTGAGGTCTGTTCCGTCCGAGCCACAACGTCGGGATCAGCGCGTGTTCGCTGTTCGAGACTGTCGGGTCATCGTGGATGGGATGAGTACCCAGTACCTGGAGGCCGGGGCTGGGCCGCCGCTGTTGATGTTGCACGGCTACGAGCAGAGCGCGAGTAGTTGGCGGTGGGTCATGCCGACCCTGGCTCGGACACATCGGGTGTTGGCTCTGAGCCTGCCCGGTCACGGGGACAGCGCCCCGGCGGTGGGTGGCTATGCGCCGGGCCGCGATCTGGCCCCGTTCGTGGCCGGCTTCCTCGACACCCTTGGGGTGGGTCCGCTCGACGTGGTCGGAAACTCGGTGGGCGGTGCGGTGGCGCTGCGTCTGGCCCTGGCCGATCCGCGGCGGGTGCGAACGCTGACTCTGGTCGGCAG
>JBGSWT010000903.1:0-5380 GCA_041751815.1 Pseudonocardiaceae bacterium | reverse complement strand
AGCCCGATGCGGCCGGCCCAGGTGGTCGCGTTCAACGAAATGTTCAATACGTACGCGATGACGTCATTACCGCCCGAGAGCAGCAGCACGAACATGAACGAGATCGCCATCATGCCCAGGCCGGCCCGCACCGGAACGTCTCGTGGACGCTGCAGCAGGTTGTGGGTGGCGTAGTCCTTGGTCAGCTTGCGTTCGATGGCTGGGTACATCACCGCGAGGGTGAACATGATGATGGGAAGCACCATCGTCGGCCAGAACGACGCGGGAATCATGTAGTCGCCTAGGTAGAGCTCCCAGGCAGGCCATAACCGGGTCGAGCCGTCGAGCCAGCCGACGTACCAGTCGGGTTGCGACGCCGCCGAGACCTGGGCCGCGTTGTACGGGCCGAAGTTCCACACCGGGTTGATCTGGAACAGCCCCGCCATGATACAGATCACACCGATGTTCACCATGGCGAAGCCGCCGGCCTTCACCGCGAAGATCGGGAAGATCCGTACTCCGACCACGTTGCGCTCGGTGCGACCGGGGCCGGGAAACTGGGTGTGCTTCTGGTACCAGACCAGCGCGAGGTGCACCGCGATGAGCGCGAACAGGATGCCGGGAATGACCAACACGTGGATGATGTAGAACCGGGGTATGATCACCGTGCCGGGGAACTCGCCGCCGAAGATCGCCCAGTGCGCCCACGTGCCGATCACCGGTGGGGACATGGTGATCGCCGAGATGATCCGGAGCCCGGTTCCCGAAAGCAGGTCGTCGGGCAATGAGTAGCCGGTGAGGCCCTCGAGCCCGGCCAGGATCGCGATGATGACGCCGATACTCCAGTTCGTCTCCCGCGGCTTGCGAAAGGCGCCGGTGAAGAAGGTCCGGAACATGTGCGCGACGAGGGCCGCGACGAACAGCAGCGCGGCCCAGTGGTGCACCTGCCGGATGAACAACCCTCCGCGGACCTCGAACGAGAGCTCCAGTGTCGACGCGTACGCCCGGGACATCTCGATCCCGCGCAGGTTCTCGAAGGGACCCTGGTACTCGACCTCCGCCATGGAGGGATCGAAGAACAGCGCCAGGTACGTCCCGGACAGCAACAGCACGATGAAGGTGTTCAGGGCGATCTCACCGAGCATGAACGACCAGTGCGTCGGGAAGACCTTGTTGATCTGCCGGCGCATGCCGGCAGCCAGGTGGAACCGCTGGTCAAGCTCGTCGGCTGTCTTGCCCGCCCTGGCGGCCAGGCCCGACGACTTGCTCGGTGTCGTCACAGCACTCACGACCTCCGCTCCCAGAACGCTGGTCCTACGGGCTCGATGAAGTCACCCTTGGCATAGAAGTATCCCTCATCGTTAACGTCGATGGGCAGTTGAGGCAAGGCCCTGGTGGCGGCACCGAAAACCGGCTTGGCGTATTCCAACATGTCGAACTGCGACTGGTGGCATGGACACAGCAGCCGAGCGGTCTGCGACTCGTACAGCGAGGCGGGGCAGCCCAGGTGGGTGCAGATCTTGGAGTAGGCGTAGAAGTCGCCGTAGTGGAAGTCGACCTGGCCCTGGCGCTGGATCACCTGGGCCGCCTGCTCTGGCCGCAACCGGATGAGCATCACGGGGCTGTCGGAAGCGCGCAGCGCCTCGTGCGCCTCCTCCTCCGACCACGAGCGCTTGTACGGGAAGACCGTCGCGATGCTTCCGGCAGCGAGGTCCTCGGGGCGGGCCAGGGTGATGTCGTGGTCCTCGTAGCGCAGAAACACCGGCTCACCGTTGTCCGAGCGCCAGGGTGTGACCCACAGCGCGGCGTTGACGCCGCCCTGCCATGGGTTGCGCACCAGGCCGCCCAAGGCGAGGACTCCTACCCCGACACCGAGGACGCCGGCGCCCGCCCCAGCTGCTCGCTTGATCAGGGACCGTCGCCCGATGTGGCTGCGGTTACCGGTGTCGGTCAGGATCGCGGTCGTGGTCACACGGTCCACCTCGGCGGAACCGCCCATGTGACGCTCCTGCACCGCGGTCTCGTGCGGCAGCAGGCTCTTGGCGTAGCCGATGGTGCCGGCACCGACGGCGAACACCGACAACCCGAGCAAGAGCCCAATGATCGGCGTGTAGAGCTGGTAGAGCAGGTGCCCGTTGCCCGGGCTGTCGGGCGGGGCGTATTCCCACGGCCAGAACAGATAGGCGGCGAGGAAGCCCAGCCCGGTCAGCGCGGCGATGATGAACCACCGCGCGACCTTGCGCTCGGTGCGCTTCTCGGCGCGGGTGCCCGGCGCCGGAAACGGGTCCTCCTGGTGCACGAGGGTCACCCCGTCGGCGGCCAAGCCCAGCTGGACCTGCTCTTCGCGGCTCAACGTGGACAGGTCGGCGTCACCCGGGGGCTGTCGCTGCCCAGCCGGCCTGCCGGTGGGTTCACCGTGGCCGCTCATGCCTTGGATCCGATCCACAGCGTGACGGCGACCAGCGCGGCGATCCCGACGATCCAGGCGACCAGGCCCTCCGAGAACGGCCCGTAGCCGCCGAGGGCGTAGCCACCCGGGTTGTTGCGGTTCTCGGTGACCGACTCGAGGTAGGCGATGATGTCGCGCTTCTCCTCAGGGGTGAGCTGCCGGTCGGAGAACTTGGGCATGCTCTGTGGCCCGGTCGTCATCGCGGTGTAGATCTGCTGGGGGTTCACGTCCTCGATGGCGGGAGCGAACTTGCCGGAGGACAGCGCGATGCCACGTCCGGTGAACTGGTGGCAGGACGCGCAGTTGAGCCGGAACATCGCGCCACCCTGAGCCGGGTCACCGCCGGCAAGGCTGCCTGCCGGCACCGTCGGGCCGCCGCCGTTCGCCTGCACGAAGGCGCCCAGTGCGTCGATCTCCTCCGGGCTGTACTTGACCGGCTTCTCGAGGATCTGCGCCTCCTGGCGCACCGCGGGCATCCGGCCGGTGGAGACCTGGAAATACACCGCGGCCTCTCCGGTGCCGATCAGGCTGGGCCCTCGGTCGGTCACTCCCTGCAGGTTGGCGCCGTGGCAGCTGATGCAGGCGTTGTTGTAGAGCTGCTCGCCCTGGCGCACCAGCGCCGGATCTTCCTGGGCGTGCGCGATCTGCGGCTGCGGGGCCAACACCGTGTACAGCCCGCCGGCGGACAGCAGCGCCACGGCGAGTGCCAGCATCCCGGATATCCGACGACGCAACCGGCCGCGGCCTCCCCGCCTCGATCGGGCTGGGTCCGATCCCTCGCGTTTCGATCCTTCGGTGGGACTCGATCGATCGTCAGGTTTTGCGGTCGTCATCGGTCTCGGCTACCCCTGCTGTCTGGTTCGGCTGCGCTGTCTTATCGCTGGGTGCTGTTGCTAAGGCAAGAAGTAAATGGTGGCGAACAGCCCGATCCACACCACGTCGACGAAATGCCAGTAATACGACACAACGATCGCGGCGGTGGCCTGTGCCGGGGTGAACTTGCTCAGCTTGGTCCGGACGATGAGGAAGATGAACGCGATCAAACCGCCGGTCACGTGCAAGCCGTGAAAGCCGGTAGTGAGGTAGAAGACAGTGCCGTAGGCCCCGGAGGGGATCGTGACGCCCTCGTGGATGAGGTTGCGGTACTCGTTGGCCTGACCGAGCACGAACAGCGTGCCCATGATCAGCGTGATCGTGTACCAGAGCCGCAACCCGAATACATCGCCCTGCTCGGCCTTGAACACGCCCCACTGGCAGGTGAACGACGACGCCACCAAAATGATCGTGACCACCAGTGCATAGGGAACGTCGAGATGGATCGGTTCCCCGGTGGACTCGAGGATCGGGGGCCAGTGACCCTCGCTGTTCGCCTTCACGGTGAAGAACATCGCGAATAGACCGGCGAAGAACATCAGCTCGCTGGACAGCCATACGATGGTGCCGACGCTGACCATGTTGGGCCGGTTCAGCGAGTGCACCCGTTGACTGATCGCGGGCGCTCCCAGGCTGGACGAGGGGGTCACACCAAGCATTATGGCCAACGAGGCCTGCCTTGGCGGGGCCGGGGCCAGCTGGATGCCTGCCCGGAGTGACGAACCTTGACCGGATATCATCAACGCCACCCCCGCGCGGTCACCCCCGCGCGATGAATCCGAGTCTGGCCACCCCGACCCTGCGGCCCGCGGGGCACCGACATGAGGACCTCGACCCATCAGATGACCGCTCCGACCGACGCCACCGACGCCACCACGGTTCTGGTCTTCAGCCACCGACCGGCGGTGCGCGAGGCCATCATCAACGCGGTCGGACGGCGTCCCGCGGCGGATATCGGCCGGCTGAAATACGTCGAGGCGGCGACGATTGCCGAGGTGCTGGCAGAGGTCGACGCGGGCACAGTGGACCTGGCGATCCTCGACGGCGAGGCCCAGCCCACTGGCGGGATGGGGCTGTCCCGCCAACTCAAGAACGAGATCGCGCAGTGCCCTCCGGTGATCGTCTCGGTGCAGCGCAGGGATGACCGCTGGTTGGCCGTCTGGTCGCAAGCCGACGCGGTGATCGTGCACCCGCTGGACCCGCTGGTCGCCGCCGAGACGGTGGCCGAGGTGCTTCGCTCGCACCGGCTGCCGGCAGCGAACGGCTGAGGCACCCCCATGGTAACGGCAGTGACGACGGCCGGTGCCCGTACATGGCCGGCGCTGCTCACTCAGTTGATCGCCGGGGCCGATCTGGATGCCGATGACACGGCGTGGGCGATGGACCAGGTGATGACCGGTACGGCGACGCCCGCGCAGGTGGCCGCATTCGTGGTGGCGTTGCGAGGCAAGGGCGAGACCTCGGCGGAGATCACCGGGCTTGCCGACGGCATGCTGTCACACGCCCGACGGGTGCAGGTGCCCCAGCGCGCGATCGACGTGGTGGGCACCGGGGGCGACCAGGCACACACCGTCAACATCTCCACGATGACCGCACTGGTGACCGCTGCGGCCGGTGCAACCGTCGTCAAGCACGGCAACCGTGCGGCGTCCTCGAAATGCGGCACTGCGGATGTGCTCGAGAAACTCGGTGTGGCGATCGACCTCGGGCCCGAGCAGGTGGCGCAGTGCGTGGCCGAGTTGGGAATCGGGTTCTGCTTCGCACCGTTGTTTCACCCGGCGATGCGGCACGCGGCCGGGGTACGGCGTGAGATCGGGGTGCCTACTGCGTTCAACTTCCTCGGACCGCTGACGAACCCGGCGCAGCCGGACGCCGGGCTGGTGGGCTGCGCGGACCTGCGGATGGCCCCGGTGATGGCCCAGGTGCTCGCCAAGCGAGGTGTCAGCGCGCTGGTGGTCCGTGGCGACGACGGGCTCGACGAGATCACCACGACGACCACCACGGCGGTGTGGCGGGTCGGCGACGGCACGGTCCGGACCGAGTCGGTGGACGCCGCGTCGCTGGGGGTGGCGGCGGTGA